>DASVVF010000631.1:0-2178 GCA_036386695.1 Catenuloplanes sp.
TCGTCACCGGCATGATCGGTTTCCTGCTGCTCTACGTCGTCTACTACAACCTGGTCGCGGCCTACGTGGCCCGCCGGGAGGAGCTGGTACTCAAGCGCCTGCGGACCGGTGAGATCACCGACGTGGAGATCCTCGCCGGCACCGCGGTACCCGCCCTGCTGATCGCCCTGGGTCAGACGGTGCTGACGGTCGGCGTCGGTGCCGTCCTGCTGGGCCTGCCGGCGCCGGTGAACCCGCTGCTGATCGTGCTGGGCGTGGTGGCCGGCGCGGCGGTGTTCACACTGCTCGCCGTGGTGTCCTCGGTCATCACCCGCAGCGTCGAGATGGCCCAGCTCAGTACGATGCCCATCGTCATCGTCTGCATGGTGGGCTCGGGGCTGATGATCCCGCTGGAGGTGCTTCCGGAGCGGGTCGCCGACGTGCTGCGGTACCTTCCGCTGACCCCGGTGATCGACCTGGTGCGGCTGGGGTGGCTGGGAACCACCGGCGGGGGCGCGCCGGTCGGTTTCGCTCAGACGTTCGCCGACGCGGCGGCGCCTGCCGCGATCCTGCTGGCCTGGGTCGTGCTGGGGGTGGCCGGCATCCGCCGGTGGTTCCGCTGGGAACCGCGGCGCTGACGGTGCGTGGCCGGTGCGACGGGACGGAACACGAGGGAGGCGCGACGGTGGAGTCGGTCCTGACCGGGTGGTGGCGGCGGCGCCCGCCGCCCGCCCGCTTCGATCTCTACACCCGCGCCTCCCTCTACCTCATCTCCGGGGCCGAGCCGCTGTTCGCTGCCAGCCTGGCGGGCACCCCGGGACTGGAGCCGGCGGCGCAGTGGACGGTCCTGACCCTCGCCCTCGCGCACACCGCCGCCTGTGTGCTGTTGCTGCGCGCCGGGTTCGCCCACGGCCTCGGCCGACGGGCGCGCCCGGACCTGCTGATCGGGATCGCCGGAGCGATGTCCGTCGCGGGTCTGGCCGTCAGCTACCCGCTCCTGGCCGGGGTGCGCTCCCCCGGCAACCCGGCCGACCTCACGGTCGGGGCACTGGCCCTGTTCGCCGGGCCGTACCTGGCGGCGCTCTCCACGGCTGTTCCGGTGCGTGTCACGATGGCCCTCGGCGCGGCGGCGGTCGCGGTGATGGTCCCCACCGCGACCGCAGCCGGTTCGCCGCACCCCGTCGCCGCGGCCGTGGCCGCGGCCCTGGGGTTGACCGGCGCGGTGGTCGCGTACCGGTGCTCGGTGTGGATGCTCGCGGTGGTCTGGGAGCTGGACCGGGCCCGGCAGGCGCAGTCCCGTCTCGCCGTGGCGGAGGAGCGCCTGCGCTTCGCCCGCGACCTGCACGATGTGGTCGGTCGGAACCTGTCCGTGGTGGCGCTCAAGAGCGAACTCGCGGCGCAACTGGCCAAACGCGGCAGAGCGGAGGCGGTCGACGAGATGCTGGAGGTGCACCGCATCGCCCGCGACTCGCTGGCCGAGCTGCGTGAGGTGGTCCGGGGTTACCGCACCGCCGACCTGGACGCCGAGCTGGCCGGCGCCCGGGCGGTGCTCACCTCGGCGGGCGTCGCGTGCCGGGTGATCGGTGACGCGCACGCCCTGCCGGTGCAGGTGCAGGGTCTGCTGGGCTGGGTGGTGCGGGAGGGCATCACGAACGTTCTGCGGCACAGCGAGGCCCGGACCTGCTCGGTGACCCTGCGGCGGGAACTGACGGACGAGGGGACCTCGGTGGTGTTGAGCATGGAGAACGACGGCGTCCCGGACGGCGGGGGGCCGTCGGGCGGCGAGGTGCCCGCGGGCAGCGGCCTGCTCGGGCTCACCGAGCGCCTCGCCCCGCTGGGCGGCACCGTCGAGGCGCGGCGTCAGGCACCCGACCGGTTCCGCCTGACCGCGCGGCTCAGGCTACCGGCCCAGGCCGAGGAGAGTGTATGACGTCGGCACCGATCCGGGTCCTGCTCGCCGACGACGAGCACCTGATCCGCGGCGCGATGGCCGCGCTCCTGGGGTTGGAGGATGATCTGTCGGTGGTGGGTCAGGCCTCGACCGGCACCGAGGCGCTGGCGATGGCCCGGGCGATCCGGCCCGATGTGGCGATTCTCGACCTGCAGATGCCCGGGATGGATGGCGTGACGGTTGCCAAGGCCCTGCACGCGGAACTGCCCGCCTGCCGGACGATGATCGTGACCAGTCACGGGCGGCCG
>DASVVF010000632.1:0-2604 GCA_036386695.1 Catenuloplanes sp.
CATCGGGGTGTTCGCCGCCATCAGCAGCTGGGCCCAGCTCAGCTGCCGGCCGTGCCGCACGGTCCGGGCCTCGCGCAGCATCGCCGGCCAGGACGCCCCGGTCAGCCGGCGCAGCGCGACGGCGTTGCGCAGCGCCCGGGCCAACCCGGTCACCCGGCCGGAGCGCTCCAGCCGGTCGACGAACGGGGTGCGCAGCACCCGGTGCGGCACCCCGTCCACCCGGGTGGTGACCACCGTGTCGGTCAGCGACCGGGCCAGATACAGCTGTTTCACCTCGTCGCCGACGGGGCTGTCGCTGGTCAGCAGGAACCGGGTGCCCATGGCGACGCCCGCCGCCCCGTACGCCAGCGCGGCCACCAGCCCACGGCCGTCGAAGAAGCCGCCGGCGGCGACCACCGGGATGTCGACCGCGTCGACCACCTGCGGCAGCAGCAGACTGGTCGGGACCGGGCCGGTGTGCCCGCCGCCCTCGCCGCCCTGCACGATCACCGCGTCGGCCCCCCAGCCGGCCACCTTCTCGGCGTGCCGCCGGGCGCCCACCGACGGCATCGTCACCACCCCGGCGTCGGACAGCCGGCGGATCAGGTCGCGGGTCGGCGCCAGCGCGAAGGAGGCGACCGGCACCCGCTCCGCGATGATCAGACCGACCCGGTCGGCGGCGTCCGCGGCGTCGGCGCGCAGGTTCACCCCGAACGGTGCGTCGGTGCGCCGGCGCACCTCGCGGACCGCCGCGCGCAGCTGCTCCAAGCTCATCGTGGCGGAGGCGATGATGCCCAGCCCGCCGGCGGCCGAGGTGGCCGCGGTCAGCCCGGCGCCGGCCACGTACCCCATCCCGGTCTGCACCACCGGATGCGCGATGCCGAGCAGGGTGGTCAGCGGAGTGCGGATCGGCCGGACCGTCACGCGAGCTCCCGGTCGCGCCGGCCGGCCGGGTCGAGCCGGTCCCGGATCAGGGTCAGCTCCGCCGCCGTCGGCGAGGGGGTCCGCGGCACGTCGTCCGGCACCGCCAGCGGGAAACCGGTGGCGGCGACCACCTCGTCCACCGACACCCCGGGGTGTACGGAGCGCAGCCGCATGGTGTGCTCCGGGGTCTGGAAGTCCAGCACCGCCTTGTCGGTGACCACCAGCCGGATCTCGTGGAACCGGTTGCCGGGCGGGCCCAGGGCGGCGGCCCGGTCGTAGCCGATGCCGCAGACCAGGTCGACCCGGGGCACGAAGACCCGGGTGGAGTGCCGGGGCACCCAGTAGCTGGTCGGGTGGTTCACGGTGTTGCCCGGCGCCCCGCGCACCCCGAGCAGTTGGCGCCGGGGGCGGGCCCAGTCGCCGATGCAGGAGATGTTCTGGTTGCCGTAGCGGTCGAGTTGGCTGGCGCCCATCATCACGTGCCGGCGGCCGGCGGCGACCACCGCGAAAACCGCCCGGTACGGCAGCCACCCCTCGATGGTGTCGCCGTCCAGCAGGTACGCCTCGCCGTCGCTCAGCACGAGGTCGGGGGAGAACGTCAACCGGGCCAGTTCGGCGCCGAGCCGGGGGATCACCCCCATCGGGCTGGCCAGGATCTCACCGTCGCCACGCCACGCCTGCGCGCAGGCCACCACGCACACCTCGGCCCGGCTCGCCCCGCTCACCGGTCCGCCATGGTCTCGGACCGGGCCCGCGCCACGGCGGCCTGGTAATACTCCTCGTCGCCATCCAGGTAGTCGGCGTGGAACCGGGCCCAGGCGTCCGGGTCGGCGGCCGCGCGGGCGTACTCCCGCTGGAACGCCTCGTCCCGGTCGTAGTCGGGCACGCAGCTGGTGAAGTGTGCCCCGTGCGGGGTGGACACCACCCCGTCGACCATCATCCGGTGCACCAGCAGGCTCTGCGGCGGCCCGCCCGACAGCAGCTCGTCGGTGTCGACCAGCCGCTCGCAGGAGACGAAGCGGCGGCCGGCGGCGAGCAGGAACAGGTCGTCGAAGTACGGGTCGGGGCCGAGGTACCGGGCGTTGCCGTGCCGGTCGGCCCGGTTGAGGTGCACCAGGGCGGCGTCCAGGGTGAGCGCCGGCATCGCCACCAGCTCCTCGCCGTCGGCGTACGGCGACCGGACGGTGCGCAGGTGCGGGTTGACCCGCAGCACGTCGGAGCCCAGCCCGGCCCGGATCGGCAGGAACGGCAGCCGGTGCGCGGCCGCCAGCAGGCCCCAGTGGAACATCCCCTCGTCCAGCTCGGTCAGCTCCACCGCGCCCTGCTCGCGCCCCCGCCGGAAGTGCGGCTCCAGGGCGATGCTGTCCAACGACACGAACCCGCACACCACCCGGCGGACCCGCCCGGCGGCCACCAGCAATCCGACGTCCGGCCCGCCGTACGAGACGATCGTCAGATCCCTCAGCCCGGACCGGGCGATGGCCCGGACCAACGCCATCGGCTTGCGGCGCGACCCCCAGCCGCCGATCCCGATGGTCATGCCGCTGCGCAGCTCGCCGACCACGTCCGCGATCCCCAGCACCTTGTCGGCCATCGTCAGTGCCCGTCGACGAAGCGTTGCCGGGCCCGGTCGGAGACGCCGGAGAGGTTCAGCTCGAAGGTGAACCCCTGCTCGAAGCGGTACGAGCGCTTCACGTCGAC
>DASVVF010000633.1:0-11962 GCA_036386695.1 Catenuloplanes sp.
GTCGTGGACGTGGCTGCCGACGGGAGCGACGGCGCGACCGGCGGCGTCGACGGCTGGGGTCGGTACGTCGCCGGCGTCGTGTGGGCGCTGCGCGACGCCGGCTTCACCGTCCCCGCGGCCCGGTTCGCCCTGGCCTCGAACGTGCCGCTCGGGGCGGGAGTGTCGTCCTCGGCGGCGCTGGAGTCGGCGGTGTTGACCGCCCTGGCCGACCTGGGCTCCCTCGACCTGCCGACCGACGCCCGCCCGGCGCTGGCCCAGCGGGCGGAGAACGTCTACGTCGGCAGCCCGACCGGCATCATGGACCAGTCGGCGTCGATCCGGTGCCGGGACGGGCACGCCTTGTTCCTCGACTGCCGGTCCCTGGAGGTGGAACACATCCCGTTCGACCTGGCGGTCGGCGGGCTGGCCGTCCTGGTCATCAACAGCAACGCCCCACACCAGCACGTCGACGGGGAGTACGGCACCCGCCGCAAGGCCTGCGAGACCGCCGCCGCCACCCTCGGCGTGAGCGCGCTGCGCGACGTGTCGGTCGACGGCCTGCCCGACGCGCTGCGCCGGCTCGACGACGAGGTGATCCGGCGCCGGGTGCGGCACGTCGTCACCGAGAACCAGCGGGTGCTGGACACGGTGGCGTTGCTGCGCTCCGGCGACACGGCGGCGATCGGGCCGCTGCTGAGCGCCTCGCACGCCTCGATGCGCGACGACTTCGAGATCACCGTGCCGGAGGTCGATCTGGCCGTCGAGGTGGCCCTGGCCGCCGGGGCGTACGGCGCGCGGATGACCGGCGGTGGTTTCGGCGGCTGCGTGCTGGCCCTGGTCGACGCCGACGCGACCGACGACGTCGCCGCGGCGGTCACCGCCGCCTACGCGCAGCGCGGCTTCACCGCGCCGGCGACGTTCCTGGCCGTGCCCGGTCCCGGGGCCACCCGGCTCAGCTGACCCCGCCGCGCACCGGCCGGGATCGGACTGCGGATCCCGGCCGGTGGCGGGTCCGGGTCAGCTGGCTTCGATGATCATGCCGGCCGCGACGGTCCGGTTGGTCGACTCGTCGATCAGGATGAACCCGCCGGTGGTGCGGTTGCGCCGGTACTCGTCGGCCAACAGCGGCACCGTCGTGCGCAGCCGCACCCGGCCGATCTCGTTGAGCGTCAACTCGCCGGCCGTGTCGTCGCGGTGCAGGGTGTTCACGTCCAGCCGGTACTGCAGGCCGCGGACCACCGCCCGGGCGGTGCGGGTGGTGTGCTTGACCGCGTACTTCGCGCCGACCCGCAACGGCGCCGACTCGTCCATCCAGCAGATCATCGCTTCGATGTCCTGGGCGACGGCCGGGGCGTTGTGCGGGCGGCAGATCAGGTCCCCGCGGGAGATGTCGATCTCGTCAGCCAGGCGCACCGTCACCGACATCGGCGGGAACGCCTCGTCGACCGGCCCGTCGGCGGTGTCGATGGCGGCGATCCGGGTGGTCAGCCCGGACGGCAGGGCCATCACCTCGTCGCCGGGCTTGAGCACCCCGGAGGCGACCTGCCCGGCGTAGCCGCGGTAGTCGGTGACGACGGTCGACTGCGGGCGGATCACGTACTGCACCGGGAAGCGGACGTCGACCAGGTTACGGTCCGAGGCGATGTGCACGTGTTCCAGGTGGTGCAGCAGGGACGGCCCCTCGTACCAGGGCATCCGGTCCGAGCGCGAGGCGATGTTGTCACCGTTGAGCGCGGAGATCGGGATGACCGTCAGGTCCGGGGCGTCGAGCTTGGCGGCGAACGAGGTGAACTCGTCGGCGATCCGCTCGTAGACCTCCTGCGACCAGTCGACCAGATCCATCTTGTTGACGCACAGCACCAGGTGCGGGACCCGCAGCAACGAACAGAGGAACGCGTGCCGGCGGGACTGCTCCACCAGGCCCTTGCGGGCGTCGACCAGGATCAGCGCCAGGTCGGCGGTGGACGCCCCGGTGACCATGTTGCGGGTGTACTGGATGTGCCCGGGGGTGTCCGCGATGATGAACTTGCGCCGCGGGGTGGCGAAGTAGCGGTACGCCACATCGATGGTGATCCCCTGCTCACGTTCGGCGCGCAGGCCGTCGGTGAGCAGCGCCAGGTTGGTGTACTCGTCGCCGCGGGCCGCGCTGACCGCCTCCACCGCCGCCAACTGGTCGGTGAACAGCGACTTGGTGTCGAAGAGCAGCCGTCCGATCAACGTGGACTTGCCGTCGTCGACGCTGCCCGCGGTGGCGAACCGCAGCAGGTCCATCCCGCGGCTCGCGGTGGTCTCGCCGGCCAGCGTTGCCTGACTCATCAGAAGTAGCCTTCCCGCTTACGGTCTTCCATCGCGGCCTCGCTGACCCGGTCATCGCCGCGGGTGGCGCCACGCTCGGTGATCCGGGTGGCGGCGACCTCCTCGATCACCTTCTCGACCGTGTCCGCGTCCGAGGAGACCGCGGCGGTCTGCGAGGCGTCGCCGACAGTCCGGTAGCGGACCATCTGCTTGGTCGCGGTCTCACCGGCGCGCAACCGGATGAACTCGTTGACCGCGTACAGCATGCCGTCGCGCTCGACCACCTCACGCTCGTGCGCGTAGTAGATCGCCGGCAGCGACAACCGCTCCCGGGCGATGTAGTGCCACACGTCCAGCTCGGTCCAGTTCGACAACGGGAACACCCGGATCGACTCCCCCGGGTGGTGTCGGCCGTTGTAGAGCGACCACAGCTCGGGACGCTGGTTCTTCGGGTCCCACTGGCCGAACTCGTCGCGGAAGCTGAACACCCGCTCCTTGGCCCGGGCCTTCTCCTCGTCGCGCCGGGCGCCGCCGAACAGGGCGTCGAAGCGGTACTTCTCGACGGCGGCCAGCAGCACCGGCGTCTGGATGCGGTTGCGGGTGCCGTCGGCGGGCTCGCGCACCAGGCCGGCCTCCAACGCCTCCGGCACGCTGGCCACCACCAGGTTCAGGCCCAGCTCCGCCACCCGGGCGTCGCGGTAGTCGAGCACCTCGGAGAAGTTGTGACCGGTGTCGATGTGCATGACCGGAAACGGGATCCGCGCCGGGGCGAAAGCCTTCTCCGCCAGCCGCAGCATGACGATGGAGTCCTTGCCGCCGGAGAAGAGCAGCACCGGACGCTCGAACTCGGCCACCACCTCGCGCATGACGAAGACACTCTCGGCTTCCAGAGCGTCCAGGTGCGAGACGCGGTAAGTGCCTGTCTGGCTCATACCGGTTGTAGACCTTTCCTGTTAGTCGACCGACATGTGGTCAACCCGACATCCCATCGGCCGACATTGCAGCGGTCGAACGCATCAGAGTACCCGCAGGTGACGCTGCAACGCTGCAAGCAGTCGGGCGGCCAGATCCTTGCGACAGACGACGAGGTCCGGCAGACGTGGATTGGCCCGGTTGTATTCCAGCGCAGATCCGTCGATTCGGGAAGCATGCAGACCCGTGGCCGTCGCCACAGCGACCGGCGCGGCGGAGTCCCACTCGTACTGCCCGCCGGCGTGCACGTACGCGTCGGCGTCCCCACTGACCACCGCGGCGATCTTGGCCCCGGCCGAACCCATCGGCACCAACTCGGCGCCCAGCTCCTCGGCCAGCCCGGCGACGAAGGCCGGCGGGCGGCTGCGACTGGCGGCCAGCCTGATCCGCCCACCGGTGGCGGCGGCCAGCGGCAGCGGCGGGTACGCCGGCGGGTAGTCGGTCGCCAGCACCCGGTGCTGCGCGGGCAGCGCCACCGCACCGGCGGACAGCCCGTTCGGCCGCGCCGACTCGGCGGCCCACAACGCCACGTGTACGGCCCAGTCGGTGCGCCCCTGCTCGGAGAACTCCCGGGTGCCGTCGAGCGGATCGATGATCCACACCCGCTGGGCGGCGAGCCGGGTCGGCTGCGCCGAACCGCCGGCGGCGTCCGAACCGTCGACCCAGGCGGTGCGGGCGTCCCCGTCCTCCTCGGACAACACCGCGTCCGACGGTCGCCACCGGGCCAGCTCCGCCCGGATCAGCTCATGCGACGCCCGGTCGCCGGCGGCCTTGAGGGCGGCCGGATCGGCGTACCCGACCCGCTCCCGCACCTCCAGCAGCGCCTGCCCGGCGCGCGCCGCCAACCAGCGCGCGAACGCGGCGTCGATCACCGGCGGGGACCCGGTGCCCCGCTCGAGCACCGGCTCACCGCGTTGGAGGCCCAGCCTGCCCTGGGTGCCGGTCAGCTCGCCCATCGATTCACCCTTCGCCGCAACGAAAACACCTTCACCGTCAGTAGGCGCCGGAGGAACGCACGACCGCCGTCATCGTCCGCAACATGATGACCAGGTCCAGCGACAGCGACCAGTTCTCCACATACCGTAGGTCCAGCCGGACAGCTTCCTCCCACGGGAGGTCCGAACGCCCGGAAACCTGCCACAGCCCGGTCATACCCGGCTTGACCGCCAGCCGCCGGCGCACGTCGGCCGGGTACGCGGCCACCTCTCGGGGCAGCGGCGGGCGGGGCCCCACCAGCGACATCTGCCCCGACAACACGTTGAGCAGCTGCGGCAACTCATCCAGCGAGAACCGGCGCAGCCACCGCCCGATCGGGGTCACCCGGGGGTCGTCGCGCATTTTGAACAGCACGCCGTCGTTCTCGTTGAGGTGCCGGATGTCGGCCAACCGTGCCTCGGCGTCGACGTACATGCTGCGGAACTTCACCATCCGGAACTCGCGTCCGTCGCGCCCCACCCGGATCTGCCGGAAGAACACCGGCCCGGCGGAGGTCAGCCGCACCCCGACGGCGACCCCGAGCAGCACCGGGCTGAGCAGCGCCAGCAACAGCACCGCGCCGAGGCGGTCGACGGCGTCCTTGACCAGCCGGGCCCCACCGTCCAGCCGGGGATGCTCCACGTGCAGCATGGGCAGCCCGTCGACCGGCCGGATGGTGGTGCGCGAACCCGCCACGTCGATCAGCGCGCTGGCCACGATCAGGTCGATGTCGTCGCGTTCCAGCCGCCAGGCCAGCCGGCGCAGGACATGCCCGTCCAGTTCCGGGCAGCTCAACACCAGGACGGTGTCGGCGTTGGCGGCGTCCACGGCGTCGGCCACGTCGTCGAAGGTGCCGTACACCGGCAGACCGACATTGCCGTCGTGCCGTGGCGGCAGGCAGGCGCCGACCACCTGCAGCCCGTGGTAACGCTCCCGGCGCAGCTGCCGGGTGATACCGACGACGGCCAGTTCGTGCCCCACCACGATCACCCGGCGCATGCAGTCGCCCCGGCGGCGGGCCCGGTGCAGCAGCCGCCGCAACACGAACCGCAGCGCCACCGTCGCGCAGGTCGCCAACGGCAGGGCGACCAGCACGTACGAGCGGGCCAGGGACAGTTCGCCGGCGTACGAGACGATCGCCGCCGCCGCGGTCAGCCACAGCCCGCCGCGCAGCACCCGCTGGTACTCCTCGGTGCCGACGTAGAGGAACCGCCGCTCGTAGGCCCGACCGAGCCCCAGGACCACCATCAGGGCCACCGGCAGCAGCAACGACAGGATCAGATAACCCCGGTTGTACGCGGTGACGTCCTCGAACCGCACCGCGAACGCGACCGCCCCGGCGGCCGCGCCGACCAGCAGGTCGCCGCCGAACAGCGCCCGCGCGTAACGGCTCTCCCAGGCCCGGCGACGCGACGCCGCGGCGTGCCGGCCGGGAATGCGGCGCAGCAGGTAGCTCAGCGGGCGCGGCGGGCCGGCCGGCCCACGCGGCGGCGCGGCCGTCTCGCGCGGCGGGCCGTCCGTCTCACGCGGCGGGTCGACCGTCTCGCGCGGCGGTGATGGACGGGGGTACGGCGCTTCGGTACGGGAACCCGGCGGCGGGAACCCGGTCAGGGCGGCGGGTGCCCGGCCGACCGGGCCGGGATATCCGCCGGACCCGGCCGGAGCCGGGCTGGCCGGCGCCTCGGCCAGGCCGAACGCCTCACTCAGGTCGCTCAACAGCAGCGCCGACCCGTCGACCGCCAGCGGGTCGTGGTCGCCCCGGTCGTGGTCGCCGCTGACGCGGTACGCCCCGGTCGCTACGTTGGCGGTTCGGTACACCCGGCCCGGCCGCCCCTGCTGCACGTCGAACCTCCACCCGTCGCCTGCCGTCGCACCGTTGATCCGGTGTGTACGACTGACCAACGCGCGACCCGGACAGGCGTCACGGTATCCGGGCGGAAGGAGGGATCTGTACCGGGAACGCCCGAATTCCTCCCTAAGTGCCGTGGTAGGCGTTCTGGGCCCATTCCACCCCGCGGGTC
This sequence comes from Catenuloplanes sp., assembly GCA_036386695.1. Lineage (GTDB taxonomy): Bacteria > Actinomycetota > Actinomycetes > Mycobacteriales > Micromonosporaceae > DASVVF01. The sequence continues at coordinate 6,243 of DASVVF010000633.1, forward strand.
ACCACGGCCTCCACCACATCAGCGGCCCGATCGACCAGGAACTCCAGCTCCTTGCGCTCCGCCGCCGAGAAGTCCGACAACACGTAGTCGGCCGGATCCTGGCGCCCCGGCGGCCGCCCGATCCCCACCCGGACCCGCAGATAGTCCTTCGCCCCCAGCGACCTGGACATCGAGCGCAGCCCGTTGTGCCCGCCCTCACCACCACCGGCCTTGGCACGCACCTGCCCGTACGGCACGTCCAGCTCGTCGTGCACGGCGATCACCTGACCCACCGGCACCTTGTAGAACTGGGCCAACGCGGCCACCGGGCCACCGGCCAGGTTCATGAACGTCAACGGCTTGGCCAACACCAGCCGGGGCCCACCGACGGTCAACCGCCCCTCGGCCACGTCGGCCACCGCCCGCCGATGCCGACCGAAGCGCACCCCGACCCGGGACGCCAGCAGCTCCGCCACCCGGAAACCGACGTTGTGCCGGTTCCCGGCGTACTCCCGGCCGGGGTTGCCCAGGCCCACCACCAGCCACGGCGCGTCCGCGCCGGCAGCCACAGCTTCGGTCATCCACGCCTCCGGGCGGACAGCGTCACGCAGCAGGGACGGTGCCGACCGGCACCGTCCCTGCTGACGCTGAGAATCGACGGATCAGGAAGCGGCGGGCTCGTCGGCGTCGGTGCCCTCGACCGCGGTCTCGCCGGTATCGCCGGTGAGCTGCTCGGCCGTCTGCTGCGCCGTGATCAGGGCGATCACCATGTCGCCGTCGCCGGCCAACTCGGTGCCCGCCGGCAGCGTCACGTCGCCGGCGGTGACCTGCGCACCCGCCTCCAGGCCCTCGATCGAGGCCTCCAGCGACTCCGGCAGATGCAACGCCTCGGCGTTGACCGACAGGGTGGTGTGCAGGTTCTCCACCAGCGTGCCCCGGGCGGCGTTGCCGACCAGGACCACCGGCACGTCGACGGTGACCTTCTCACCGCGCTTGACGATGATCAGGTCGACGTGCTCGTAGGTCTCCTTGATCGGATCACGCTGGATCGCCTTGGGCAGCGCCAACGTGGTCCCGCCGGCGATATCGATCGCGAAGACCTGGTTCAGCCCACCATGGCGGATCGCGGCGGCGAACTCACGCGCCGGCAACGCGATGTGCTGGGGCTTCTCGCCGTGGCCGTACAGCACGGCGGGGACCCGGCCGGCCCGGCGGGTACGGCGGGCACCACCTTTGCCGAACTCGGTGCGGGGCTCGGCGCTGATTTTTACCTCGGACACGGGAAAACTCCTGAACGTTTCGTCGGGCTGCGTGAGGCGGCGGCGGTGCCGGGCGAGGAGGCGCGCTGGGCACAGGCCCGGAGCACCGCGTCGATCACGGTGCCGCCATGCGACCGGTGCTTCGTCAGCAGCGGCCCCGGGGCACCCTCGCCGTGGCAACCGCACCAGTTTACCCGAAACAGTTCCCCGACCTCGCCTGCCCCCTCCGACCCAATCCCCACCCGTTCACCCGATCGGGGGACCGACCGGGTCGACAATGTCGCACGGTCAGCTCAATCCGCCGAAGAGGGTCGTCACCGAGCCGTCGTCGAAGACCTCCCGGATGGCCCGGGCCAGCAGCGGAGCGATCGACAACACCGTCAACTTGTCCAGGGACTTCTCCGGCGTCAGCGGCAGCGTGTTGGTCAACACCACTTCGCTGATCCGGCTGTTCTTCAGCCGTTCGGTCGCCGGGTCCGACAGCAGCCCGTGCGTCGCGGCGACCAGAATGTCGGCCGCCCCGGCCTCGTACAGGATCTCGGCCGCCTTGGTGATCGTGCCACCGGTGTCGATCATGTCGTCCACGATCAGGCAGATCCGGTCCTCGACCTCACCCACCACCCGGTTCGCGACCACCTGGTTCGGCTTCAGCGGATCCCGGGTCTTGTGGATGAACGCCAGCGGACAGCCGCCCAACCGGTCGGTCCACCGCTCCGCCACCCGCACCCGGCCCGAGTCCGGAGCGACGACCGTCATCGGGCGGCCCGCGTACTTCTTCACCACGTGCTCGGCCAGGATGTCCATCGCGAACAGGTGGTCGACCGGCCCGTTGAAGAAACCCTGGATCTGCGCGGTGTGCAGGTCCACCGTCAGGATCCGGTTCGCCCCGGCCGTCTTGAGCAGATCCGCCACCAGCCGGGCGGAGATCGGCTCCCGGCCCCGGTGCTTCTTGTCCTGCCGCGCGTACGGGTAGAACGGCAGCACCACCGTGATCCGCTTGGCGGAACCCCGCTTCAACGCATCAACCATGATCAGGGTCTCCATCACCCACCGGTTGACACCCTCGGTGACCGACTGGACGACGAAAGCGTCCGAGCCACGCACCGACTCCTTGAACCGAACGAAGATCTCCCCGTTCGCGAACTCGTACGAATCCGACGGCGTCGGCGCGACGCCGAGCACCTCACCGATCTCCTGCGCCAGCTCGGGGAAACCCCGACCGCTGAAAAGCATCAGGCTCTTGCGGTTTTCCGCGACGATGCTGCCCATCGGCTCGTCTGCTCCAGTGGGTTTGGGGTGTGGTCGGAATCGACCGGGGACTAGTCGGTTGAAGTATGCCCCGGGTGCGGCTGACCGCCACCAGCCTGGTCCCCGGCGTGCGATCGCTCACCCCCAGTCTGCCCATCCGCCCGCTGCGCCGCATCCGCCGACCGGGTGCCCGACCGCCGGCGGACCACCCACCCGTCGATGTTGCGCTGCCGCGACCGGGCCACCCCCAACGCCCCGGCCGGCACATCCTCGCCGATCGCGCTGCCCGCCGCGATATACGCCCCCGGCCCGATCTCCACCGGGGCCAGCAGCACACTGTCGCTGCCGATGAAGGCCGCCTCACCCACCGTGGTGTGATGCTTGTGCACCCCGTCGTAGTTCGCGAAGATCGTGCCCGCGCCGACGTTCGCCCGGGCACCGATCGTCGCGTCCCCCACGTACGTCAGGTGCGGCACCTTGGCGCCCGCCCCGACCTCGGAGTTCTTCGTCTCCACGAACGTGCCCACCTTCGCGCCCGCCGCCAACCGGGTACCCGGGCGCAGATACGCGAACGGGCCGACGCTGGCCCCCGGCCCCACCTGCGCGCCGTCCGCGTGGCTGCGCAGCACCGTGGCGCCCGCGCCGACCACCGTGTCGATCAGCGTCACGTCCGGGCCCACCGTCGCGCCCTCGGCCACCCGCGACGCCCCACGCAGTTGGCTGTTCTGGTCGATCGTCGCGTCCCGACCGACCTCCACCGTCACATCGATCCAGGTGGTCGCCGGGTCCAGCAGGGTCACCCCGGCGCGCATCCAGGCGGTGTTCACCCGATCGCGCAACAGTGCCCGCAACCCGGCCAACTCCGCCCGGTCGTTGCAGCCCAACGTCTCGGTCGCGTCAGCGGCCAGGTGCACGGCGACCGGATGACCGGTCCCGGCGAGCAACCCGAAGACGTCGGTCAGATACTCCTCACCCTGCTCGTTGTCGGACGACAACTTGCCCAGGGCCTCGCGCAGCAGCACCGCGTCGAACGCGTAGATCCCCGCGTTGATCTCCCGGATCGCCCGTTCGGCGTCGGACGCGTCGCGCTCCTCGACGATGCGTTCCAACCCTCCGGAGTCCGCCCGCACGATCCGGCCGAGCCCCGTCGGATCGGCCACCTCCGCGGCCAGCACGGTCGCCGCCGCCGACCGCGCCTCGTGGGCGGCCAGCAGCGCGACCACCGTCTCCGGGCGCAGCAGCGGCACGTCGCCGTTGAGCACCACCACCGTGCCGGCCGCCTCGCGGGCCGCCTCCAACGCGATGCGCACCGCGTGGCCGGTGCCGCGCTGCTCGGCCTGCAGCACCGGGGTGGCGTCCGGGGCGATGTCGCTCAGGTGCTCGCGAACCTGGTCGGCGCCGTGGCCCACCACCACCAGCGTGTCGCCCGCTCCGGCGGCGGCCGCCGCGGTCAGGACATGCCCGACCAGGGTGCGGCCCAACAGCGGGTGCAGCACCTTGGGCAGTGCCGACTTCATCCGCTTGCCCTGCCCGGCGGCGAGGACGACGACGGTGCGCTCTGATGCCTGGCTCACGCGGAGCTCCGTTTCCGGCGGGCGGCGGATGCCGCCTCATGCTAGCCGGCGCATGACGGCCGGCAGGGACTGACCGTGCTCCCGGGAGAGGACTCGAACCCCTACAACTAGGACCAAAACCTAGCGTCCTGCCATTAGACGACCCGGGACAGTCTAAAACGGACATCTTCGCAGTGTCCACTCAACGTCTCTACACACTACCGTCCCGATCACGGCTGCCGTCGCGGGCAATGCCGTCGATGAGGCCCTCCGTGCGCCAATAGAGCTCACTGGAACGCGGCACCTCCACCGCAAGACACCCGCGGTACTCGACACCGGTGTTCTGCCGGGGCGTACCGGGGCGGTGGCGCTTCAGTGTTGGCCGGTGGAACTGCTCGAGTGAGACGCCAACCCGGCAGGCCCACCACCGGCTCGCCGCCGTCGCGTCGGCGTTCTCATGAATGCTCACCCGAAACCGCAGGTCACCCCGTGCCACGCCGAGCAGCCCCACGAAGCGCAGAAACAGCTCGATGAGCGTCGGGTCGCTGTTGATGAACTTCAGCCGGCAGTCGTTTGGCCGCCAGGGCTTCGCCTTGGCGCCTTCGGACCAGTATGCGACGGCCCCCAGCAGCAGGACCTCCCGCTCGGACAGCGGACCCACCAAGCCCCTCGCAGCCTCCCTCGTTTCCGAGCGTGCCTGTTCGCGAGCGACGCGATGCCCACCCCAGCGGGCGTCGGTCATCGCCTTGGCGTGTGCGCGCCGCCGCTCGACCTGCTCCTGGTCGGTGCCCAACGGCAGGTGGCGCACCCACTGGTACGCCGTGGACCGGGCGACCCCCAGCTCGGCCGCGATCCGGTGCACCGGCCACCCGTCGGCACGCAACCGGACCGCGGCCTCCCGCAGGTCGTCCTTGGCGTTGGGGCGGCGGGTCCAGTCCGGCGGCGGGATTCCGTCCAGCCACCCGGCCAGCTGCGCCCGGCCCACCCCCAGCCGTTGACAGAGCTCGGCGACGGACAGCCGCTGCGTCACCCGGAGACGGCGGGCCTCAGCCCGGCGGTCATCGTCCACGCCACCACAGTCATCGTCCACGCCAGGACATTAGAACTCCTGTACGACAGTCAGCCGACCGCCGCCGGATCGACCAGAGCGCCGTCGCGCAGTCGCAACGCCCGGTCCGCCCGGTCGAGCAGCGCGGCGTCGTGCGTGGCGACCAGGGCGAGCATCCCCCGGGCCCGGACGACGGCGGCGATCAGGTCCAGGATGGACCGGCCGGTCTCCGAGTCGAGCTGCCCGGTCGGCTCGTCGGCGATCAGCACGGTAGGTTCGTTGGCCAGTGCCCGGGCCACCGCCACACGCTGCTGCTGACCGCCGGACAGCTCGTACGGCCGCTGCGCGGCGTGCGCCCCCAGGCCGACGAGTTCGAGCAGCATCGCGACCCGTTCCTCGCGTTCGGCCGCCGGCATCTTCGCCAGCCGCAGCGGGATTCCGACGTTCTCGGCGGCGGACAGGATCGGGATGAGTCCGAAGGACTGGAACACGAACCCGATCGTCGTGCGCCGCAGTTCCAGCAGCTCGTGCTCGCCCGCGGCGCTGATCTCCTGGTCGCCGAGGAGGACCCGCCCGCTGGTCGGTCGGTCGAGTCCGCCGACGAGGTTGAGCAGCGTGGTCTTGCCGGCGCCG
>DASVVF010000634.1:0-1694 GCA_036386695.1 Catenuloplanes sp.
CTTGGCCTTCCTGCGCCGGGAACTCGGTGAGGTCATGGACCGGGTGACGTTCCCGCCCGATGACGCGGTCCGACCCGACGTCGACTCCCGCGACCATGACGGGCATGAGGCGTACCCGGTGAACCTGTAGGGGCGGTGCCCTCCACCAACCCATCCGGGAGTCTGACAGGAGCCAGCCGCCACCTTCAGCCGACGGTGCCGCTGGTCATCGCACTTGATCTATCGCCGATGTGGTGCGTGGATCGTCGTCGTTGACCTGAGCCTCGCGCTGAGGTGGTAACCGCACCGCCACCGGGGGCAGCCTTTGGCTGCCCGAACCACCAGCAGTTTCACCACCTGGGTGTGGTGACCGGCCCCTGCACGGGACCGGGCCGACACACCCGTCTCCGCCGCGCGCACATGAACGCCCGCCCGCGCACCCGGAGACGGGTGCGCGGGCCTTGTCCTGAACAGGAGAACTCCACCATGAGCCCAGCCGCACCAACCACCGGCGACCCCGGTACCGGAACCGGCCCGGACACCGAGCCTGCCGCCTCGGACACCCGCCGCTCCGGTTACCTGTACCGGCAGGTCGCCCTGTACCTGGCCGGCAAGCCCGACGACGTCCTCAAGGTCGGCGACATCACCAGGGCCATCGGCGCCCCGTCGTCCGGGGCGGTATTCGAAGCCCTGAAGAGGATGGCCGCCGCCGGGTACGCCACCCACCACAGCAGCCCGCACCGCTTCCAGGTCACCCAGGCCGGTATCGCCGCCGCCGGCACCCTGCCACCAGCCGGATCCCGCACCGGCGGCGGGTCGGCACCGCGCCCGGCGCGGAGGCAGCCGGTGACCCGCCCCAACGGCGAGCTGTACTTCCCCCGCCGGCTGGCCGGTGCCACCGACGTCGACGTGCTGCGCCGGCTACGCGACAAGCGCATCCCGGTCCTGCTCTACGGCCCACCCGGCACCGGCAAGACCGCCGTCGTGGAAGCCGCGTTCGACGACCTGCTCACCGTGTCCGGGACCAGCGACACCGTCGTGGAGGACTTCCTCGGCAACTTCATCCCGCTACCCGACGGCGGCTATGAGTTCGTCTACGGACCCTTGGTGCAGGCGATGCGCGACGGGCGGGCGCTGCTCATCGACGACGCGACCCTGATCTCACCGAAGGTCCTCGCGGTGCTGTACCCGGCGATGGACGGCCGCCGCGTCATCCACATCCCCGGCTACCGCAACGAACGCGTCGAGGCCACCGACGGGTTCTACGTCATCGCCGGACACAACCCGGGCGTGCACGGAGCGGTCCTCACCGAGGCGTTGGCGTCCCGCTTCGACGTGCACATCGAGGTCACCACCGACTTCGACCTCGCCAAACATCTTGGCGTGCCCGCGGCCGCGGTCAACGCCGCGATCGCGCTGAACAACGACCTGGCCGCGGGGAAGCTGACGTCGGCCCCGCAATTGCGGGAACTGCTCGGCTTCGCCCGCGTCCGCAAGGCCCTCGGCCTTCCCGCCGCCATCGCCAACCTCGCCGGCCGGGCCACCGACGACGACCGACCCGACGTGATCGCCGCCCTGACGCAGCACTTCGGCACCACCGTCGCCCCGCTGAGCCTCGGCAAGCAGCGCTGAGCAGAAAGGACAACACGCATGCCCGACCCGAGCACACACCTGCGGCGAGGCTTCACCTACACCCCCGCCGACCCGGACTGGGC
>DASVVF010000635.1:0-2323 GCA_036386695.1 Catenuloplanes sp.
CCTCGCCGGTGTGCTGTCCCCGCTGAACCTGCCTGTGATCGATCAAGCGAACTTCTTCGGTTACGTGCTGTGGAGCGCCTGGCTGGTGGCCTTCGCCGTCCTGCTGCTGCGCCCACGCCGCTCGGGTGAATCCAACACGACGACCCAGCCGGCACTGTCCGGCGTCAGGAGCTGAACACCATGAACTCATCGATGACCCGATCCACGTTCCTGCGGCCGTGGCTGATCTGGACCGCCGGATTTTTCGCCTTCCCGATCGCCGGCCTGGCCGGTACCGCCGCCGTCGGCCCCGTCGACAGCGCGGCAGCGGCCTTGATCGCGGGACTGGTCGTCGGGGCCGTCATCGGCGCCGCACAGAGCCTGTCCAGCAGCGGTCGGCTCCACCACCTCCGGTGGATCACCGCCACCACCCTCGGCATGGGCCTCGGGCTGCTCCTCGGCGCCATGACGGTCGACTTCGGCACCACCCTCGCCGACCTGGCCGTCATGGGCGCCGTCACTGGCGTGCTGCTCGGCAGCGCACAGGCGCTGGCCCTGCCCTCCCGGGCACGGGCGCGGTGGACGTGGGCGGCGGCATTGCCGGCGCTGTGGGCGCTCGGCTGGACCGTCACCACCGTGATCGGGTACGAGGTCGACAAGCAGGTCACCGTCTTCGGCGCCAGCGGCGCGGTGACCTTCGCCGCCCTCTCCGGCTTCCTGATGCACGCCCTACTGCCCGCCGGCGCGCCGACCGACGCCGGCCGACGCATGGCACCCACTCGGATGGAGAGCAACGCATGAACACCACCGCACGGCACGTCATCTTCGGCACCGGCGCCATCGGCCTGGCCACCATGGACGCGCTCCGACGCCGCGGCGAGACGGTACGGCTGGTCAACCGCAGCGGCACCGCCCGCGTACCCGACGACGTCGAGGTCATCGCCGGCAACGCCGCGGACCCGCAGTTCACCACCGCCGTCACCCGCGGCGCTCGGGTCGTCTACCAGACCCTGAACCCTCCGTACAGTCGCTGGCTGCAGGATTTCCCGGCCCTGCAGTCCGGCGTCCTCGCCGCCGCCCAGGCGGCGGGTGCCCGGCTGGTCAGCATGGAGAACGTCTACCTCTACGGACGCCCCGCCGGGAAGCCGCTCACCGAGACCCGCGCCCACGCCGCACACACCCGCAAGGGCAAACTGCGCGCCGCAATGTCCGACGTTCTCATGGCGGCGCACCGGGCCGGCCGGGTCGAGGTCGCCGCCGGCCGGGCCTCGGACTACTTCGGCCCGCGCGGCGGCGCCCAGTCCAATCTCGGCGACCGGGTCTTCCCCGCCGCCCTGACCGGAGCCACCGCCACCGTCCTGGGCGACCCGGACCAGCCGCACACCTACACCTACATCCCCGACATCGGCGAAGGCCTCGCCGTCCTCGGCGAACACCCCGACGCCCCCGGACAGGCATGGCACCTGCCCAACGACCCGGCCACCCGCACCACCCGCCAGCTCGTCGAAGCGGTCCACCAGCAGGCCGGTCGGCCCCGCACCCGGCTGCGGCGGGTACATCCGCTGCTGCTGCGGGCCGCGGCCCTGACCGACCCCACCGTCCGGGAACTGCTGGAGATGCAGTACCAGTTCGAGGAACCGTTCATCGTGGACAGCACCAAGATCGCAACCCGCCTGGGTGTGCGGGCCACCCCGATCGACCAGGCGTTGGCAGCCACCCTCGCGACGTACCGCGACCCCGTACCGGCCACCGCTCGCCGTGGCTGACCACGATGCTGCTGGCTTCCCTCGTGGTGTGGAGGTGTCAGGTCCGCCGGTGGGCCCGCTCCAAGCCATCGAGGATCAGGTCCAGCCCGAAGAGGAACTCGTTGCCGTAGTCGTAGCCGGGCTGCATGACGTGCTGCACGGTCAGTTCGGCGAGGTGGGGATACTCCGCGGCGGGGAAATGCGCGAGGAACGCCTGCGCCATCTCGGCGGTCTGCTCGGCGGTGTCGAACGGCAGGCTGCGCTCCTGCAGGGCGAATCCGTAGATGTAGCTGTCCATCGCGGAGTACGCGTGCGCGGCCAGGCCGACCGGGAAGCCAGCCTTCCGCAGCGCTCCGATCACCGCGTTGTGGTGCCGCAGGGTGGCCGGACCCGGTGCCGAGCGGGACTCCATCAACCCAATTGCCCACCGATGACCCGCCAGAACGGCCCGCATGGACATCGCCCGGTCACGCATGGCCGACTTCCAGTGCACGTCACCGGACGGCAAGTGCACCTCGGCGAAGACCCCGTCGATCATCCCGTCGAGCAGATCGACCTTGTTCTTCACGTGGTTGTACAGCGACATCGCCTCGACGCCG
>DASVVF010000636.1:0-2909 GCA_036386695.1 Catenuloplanes sp.
CCCCGGCCAGCCCAGTACGGCATGTCGGCGGTGACCCGGTCGCGCAACGCGTCAAGCGACCGGGCCGGGTGGGCGGCGTCACGGACGATGACGCAGGCGCCCGGTCCGACGTCGCGCAGGAAGGCGTCGAACCCGGCCGACGGGACCCGGTAGACGACCGTGTGCACCTGGCGCTGATCCACCTCCAGGCCCGCGTAGCTGTCCGGGAACCGGGTGTGGCCGGCATCCCGGATGCGGGTCATCGCCGTCTCCAGCTCCGGCGGGGTCACCGGCATGCTCGTCGCCCCGGCGGACACCTCGACCGCCGGCCGCTGGGCGCCGCAGCCGGCGGTGCGCCACTCCCCCGGCGTCGCCGGACCCGTCCCGGGCGGTGCCGACGCCGTCGTCCCGGCGGAATCCCGCGGGGCCGGCCGGGCCGACTCCGCTCCGGTCGACCCGCCGCACCCGGAGCCGGCCGTCATGACGGCCGCCCACACCAGCACCCAATGGTGGCGCTTCCCACCCGACATCGCATCCCGCCTCTCTACCCGGTGCGCCGGGCATCCGTCCACCGGGGTCAGGTCCGGGCCGGTCCGCCGTGGCCGGCGGCCGGCGGATCCGGCTGCGGCAGGGGCGGCGCGGCGTCGGTGCCGCGTCCACCGCGGACGCCGCCGAGCACCACGACAGCCACTCCGGCCACGACCAGTGCCAGCCCGGGCAGCGCGGCGGGCCGCGGAAGCTGACCCAGCCACGCCCAGGCCAGCAGGGCCGCGGCCGGCACCTCAAGCAGGATGAGGACGCTGACCGTGGTCGCCGATATCCGGTGTAGAGCATAGTTGAACATCGAATGACCGAGTAGTTGTGCGCCGACCACCAGGGCCAGGATGGCCAGCCAGGTGCGCGGGTCGTACCCGCCCAGCCGGACCCCGGCGAGCAGGCAGCCGATGAGCAGCGTCACGGCGCACACGCTGTAGCAGACGGTCGTGTACGTGGTCGTGCTGAGCCGGACCCGGGCCCGCTCGCCGAGCGCGGTGTAGACCGCGGCCGCCATCCCACCGGCCACCGCGAGCAGGTCGCCGGCGACCGCGGTGCCGGAGGTGCCCAGGTCGGCGCCGGTCGCCAGGGCCGCCCCGCAGACCGCCAGCCCGATGCCCACCCACCCGGACCGCGGCAGCCGGCGCCCCTGCCCCAGCGCGATCAGCCCCTGCCACACCGGTTGGGTGGCCACCAGGGCCGCGGCGGTGGCCACCGAGGTCAGCTTGGTGCTCGGCATCCAGGTGGCGAAGTGCACGGCCAGTGCCAGACCCGCCAGGACGCAGTAGCGCCCCTCCCGGCGGCTGGCGCCACGGGTCATCGCGAGCAGTTCACCGCGCCGCCGCACCAGGGTGACCGGGGCCAGCACTCCGGCGGCCAGGGCGTTGCGCCAGAACGCGATCGCCAACGCCGGGGCGGCAGCGTAGGCGATCAGCGGCGCCGAGGAGGAGACCGCCAGCACGGCCACCACGACGGCTGCCGTGGTGAGCGGATGGAGGCCGCGCAGGGAATCCACGGTGATTGATCCTTACAGGTCTCTTCTTGCGGCCGCTCACGGCCTGGTCCGCCGAGCACCCCTTAACGGAATGTGAACTTCTCGCTACAGTCGCGCAGTTGACGCACGTTTGATCTCTTCACGCCTCAGGAGGCGGTTCTTCATGTCCGCGTACCGAGCGGTCCTGTTTGACTTTTTTGGGACACTTACCTGTTCCATCCAACGCGGCCCCCAACACGCGGCCGTCGCCAGCATCCTCGGGTGCGATCCAGGCGCGTTCGTCGCCGTCCTGAACCGCTCCTTCAACGCCCGCGCCCGTGGCATGTTCGGGTCGGCGGAATCCACTCTGCACTGGGCCAGCGAACAGGCCGGCGGCCAGCCCGGTCGCGTCCAGCTGCGGGCGGCGGCCGCGGCCCGGGTGGAGGCGGTCCTGGCCGACACCCGGTTGCGTCCCGACGCGGTGGCGACGCTGCAGGCGGTACGCCGGCGCGGCCTGCGTACCGCCGTGGTCAGCGACTGCGCCTACGAACTGCCGGCCTTCCTGCCCAGGCTGCCGATCGCGCCGTTGATCGACGCCCGGATCTTCTCCGTGGAGATAGGACGCTGTAAGCCCGAAGCGGCGATGTACCTCGCCGCGTGCTGGGAGCTCGGCGTCGAGCCGCGGGACTGCCTCTACGTCGGCGACGGCGGCAGCCGGGAGCTCACCGGCGCCGCGCAGGTCGGCATGACCGCCGTCCGGCTGGCTGCCGCGGACCTCAGCGATCACCTCGTCTTCGACCAGGATCTCGCCTGGTGCGGGCCGACGATCGACTCGCTGACGGAGGTGCTGGGCCTGCTCGACGGTGTTCCGGTTCTGGTCTGAGCCGGCCGGCCGCAGACCGGCTGGGCCTACCGCCCGCGCCCAGCGGCGGCCCAGCCGGGTCGGGCCCAGCAGCCTGGTCGGGCCCAGCAGCCTGGTCGGGCCCAGCCGGCATCGTCGGCGATTGCCGGCTGCGCGGCGGCCGTCGGTGGGCGAGAATGCGCGGGTGACACATCCGGTGCTGGACGAGGCGATGAAGAAGGCCGCCGTCGCATGGGTAGCCGTCGGCACCGGCCCGGCGCTGGCCCTGTGGTGTTTGCCGCTGGACGGCTCCCTGTACGTGGTGAGCGGGCCCGGCGAGCAGTCCGCCCCGGACGTGCCCGCTGCCGACCGGGCGACAGTCACCCTGCGCGGCGACCACGGCGGCCAGGTGATCACCTGGCCGGCCGTCGTGACCCGGCTGTCGCCGGGCACCGACCTGTGGTCGACCATCGCCCCACAGGTGGCCGCGAAGCGCCTCAACGCCCCCGGTACGGCCGCCGCGCTGGTCGAACGCTGGGCCGCCGACGGGGTCGCCGTAAACCGCCTGACACCCGCCGACGA
>DASVVF010000637.1:0-2924 GCA_036386695.1 Catenuloplanes sp.
GCCGTCGACCGTTGTGCCGTCGACCGTTGTGCCGTCGACCGTTGTGCCGTCGGCTGTTGGGCCGTCGGTCGTTGGGTCGGTCAGGGTCCGTTCGGCGAAGGCTGAGGTGGCGGCCGGTGCGTCGGTGGACGGCTCGGCGTCGAAACCGCCGGCCGGCGCCGGGTAGGCCGCGCCGGCGGTCGGGGACCCGATGGGCGACTGGTCCGGGTGGGTGGCGGCCGGGCGCCGGAACGGGATGGCGTTGGCGGGGCGCCGGTAGATGTCGTGGCTGGCCGGCTCCGGCCGGTCGGTAGCCGGCCCGGCGTTTGTCGCGGGTGACCCCGTGTCGCTGAAGACCGCGATCTGCGGTGACGCCGGCGTGCGACCTTCGTCGTAACCGCTGGCGGCCCGGTCGGTCATGGGGCGCTTTTCCACTGGGTCTCCTCCTCCGCGGGCGCCCGACCCGCCCGCCGCGCCTCACGGCGGTGGGTGGCGCGCGGGTGGCGCTTCCAGCAAGGAGTACGCACGGCGGGGGCGTGCGGATGGGACATGTCCCAAAAAGCTCGCTCAGCGCGGCACGGCAATCCGCTGCGTCAGTGGCCGGTCACGAGGTGTTCCCGTGACCGGCCACTGCGCTGCCTGATTCAGCTGTCGCAGGTCGTCGTGCCGGCCACGGCCGGGCACAGCTTCGCGGCGAATCCGCCGTTGGCCACGACGGCGATGCTCAGTCGATCGCCGGCGGCGATGGTCCGCGAGGTCCGGGTCAGCCCGCCCGGTCCGTCCGTCACCGTCTCCACCAGCCATTGTCCGGTGGCCAGGAAGCTGGTGGGCACGGAGATCGTGCGGGCGGCTCCCGGCAGCACCGCGCCGAGGAACCACCGATCACCGGTCCGCCGGGCGATGGTGACCCCGCTCGTCGGGTCGCCCGACACCAGCCGGGTCTGGTCCCAGACCGTCGGCATCCGGCGCAGGTAACGCTCCGCGACCGGACGGCTCTGGTATGCCGAGATGGACCCGCCGAAGACGTGCAGTCCCGACTCGTACACCACCGCCAGGGCCAACTCGGCGGCGTCGCTGTGCGGCCGTGACCGCTGGAAGGACTGCGGGGTGTAGTCCATCGACCCGACCACGTTGCGGGTGAACGGCAGGGCCGTGATGTGCTGCAGGGACCGGCTGTTGGACTCCTCGCCCTTGACCGCCTCCAGGGTCAACACGTGTGGCCAGGTGCGCTGGATGCCGTGCGGAATGGTGGAGCCGTGGAAGTTGACCACCAACCGGTGTTGCGCGGTGCTCGCCAGGGTCGCGTCGTACCAGCGGTTGCGCTCCTGGCTGTCGGAGTCCATGAAGTCGAGCTTCACCCCGGCCACGCCCCAACCGGCGATCCTGCCGAACTGGGCGGTGCGCTCGGCGGCCGTGTCCACGTCGGTGTAGCGGTACCAGACGATGATCCGCACGTTCTTCGACCGGGCGTAGGCCACCAGCTCCGGCATCCAGGTCACCCCGGCCCAGCCGTCGTCGACGATCACGTACTCCCAGCCCTGGCGGGCGGCGTAGTCCACGTACGCCCGCTGTCTGCTGAGGCTGGCCTGGGTGGCGCGGCCGCCGTCGAGCCAGGACCACGCCGACACCCCGGGCGTGATCCAGGACGGGTCGGCGATCCTCGACGGGGGCGCCACGTCGTCGTTGAGGGTGGAGGTGACCACCGTGCTCAGACTGCCGATGATGGCGGTACGCCACGGAGTCACGAACCCCGCCGGGAAGCTGACCTGGGGGTCGGCCAGCCCGACGGTGTAGCGGCCGCTGCCGGTGGTGTGGACGAGCCGGCCACCGGAATACCGGCCGTCCACATCGGACTCGCTCAGCAGCGCCCACGAGGACCCCACCTGGAACAGGGCCGGGTAGTTGAACTCGCCGGTCGCTGCGCCCGCGGCGGTGCTCCGGCCGTACGAGCTCTCGTACTTGTTCGAGTACGCCGCCAGGAACGCCGGCGAACCGCTCGGCAGTTGGAAGCTGGACGCCTCCCCGGTGATGGTCGCCGCGTTCGGAAACTCGTAGCGGTACGTGATGCCGTCGGCGGAGACCCGTACGAAGACGGTGAACCGGACAGCGCCGCGGGCGAAGACGAACCGTGACTCGGTGGCGGTGCGCTGCCGGTCCCGGTTCTTCCCGGTGACGGTGGTGTACCGATAACTGATGGCACGTTCGGTACGGCTGACAAACGTCAGACCTGTGGTCAGGTCGGCCGTCGTTGTCACCACCCCGACCGGCGCGGGTTCCAGGACGGTGGCGCAGTCGCGGGTCGCGCCCAGGCTCAGGTTGCCGGCCGCGTTGATGGCCAGGCTGGCTCGTACGCCGTCGCAGCCGGTGGCGGGGGCGCCGGGTTGGGCAATCGACCAGGTGGTGGGCGTCGCGGCCCGGGCCGGTGGAGCTACCACGAGGACGCTGAGTGTCAACAATCCCACGCAGACCCGGCTGAGCTGTCGAAGCACTGGCATGAGGCCCCCATCGACGCCAAAGGTATCGATGGAAGTAAACACCTGATGTTTCGCCCGGGTCAACCGTGGTCTGGGCGTAGCGGACACCCGGGCCCGGCGCGGTCGCGAGCGTGTGCCTGAGCCGCCAGGTCAGTCCGGGGGCGTGTTGTGCAGCAGTGACGGGTTGGCCCGCAGCATCGCGGCCAGCCGCTTCGCGGCCTGCTCGGAGGACGGTACGGCAAGCGGCTCGGCCGGCCGGCGCAGCGGGACGGTGGTCTCCTGATCAATGCCCCGCGCCTGGTCCCGGGTCGGCATCGGTTCGCGCTCGGGCACCGGGGCACCGGGGAACCCGGACCCACCCGTACCCGGGCCGCGCAGGCCGGGATCGGGTCGCACGCCGGGATCGAGTCGCGGGTCGCTCGGACCGACGCCAGGCCGCAGGTCGCCCGGGCCGGGGTCGGATCGGTGGTC
>DASVVF010000638.1:0-16373 GCA_036386695.1 Catenuloplanes sp.
GGTCACCGCGGCCTGCGAGCGGCCGTGCATCGAGATGGGGTCGCGGCGCACCCACGAGGAGGCCGCGGTCGCCGCCGCCCGCGCCGCGTACCTGGTCGGCTTCGCCTCGACCTCCAACCTCGAGGCCGGCCACCGCTACGGGGTGGTCGCCGGGACCGGCCGGCTGATGGAACTGATCCGCGACTTCCGGTTCACCGCTGCGGAACTGGACTTCCTGCGCGCTGCCCAGGTGGTCGACGCCGAGACCGCGTCGTGGCTGGCGGACTACCGCTTCACCGGCGACATCGACGGCTACGCCGAGGGCGAGCTGTTCTTCCCCGGCTCCCCGATCCTGACCGTCTCCGGCGGCTTCGCCGAATGCGTCCTGCTGGAGACGATGATCCTGTCGGTCCTCAATCACGACTGCGCGATCGCGGCCGGCGCCGCCCGCATGGTCACCGCCGCCCGGGGCCGTTCGGTGATCGAGATGGGGTCCCGGCGTACCCACGAGGAGGCCGCGGTCGCGGCGGCCCGCGCCGCCTACCTGGCCGGCTTCGCGGCCACCTCGAATCTGGCCGCCGGCGCCCGGCACGGCATCCCGACGGCGGGCACCGCCGCGCACGCGTTCACGCTGCTGCACGACGACGAGGCCACCGCGTTCACCGCCCAGGTCGCCGCGCTGGGCAAGAACACCACCCTGCTGGTCGACACGTACGACATCAGCCAGGGCATCCGCAACGCCATCGCGGTCGCCGGCCCGGACCTGCGGGCGGTCCGCATCGACTCCGGTGACCTGTCGATCCTGGCCGGGCAGTCCCGCGAGCTGCTCGACTCGCTCGGCGCCACCGAGACCAAGATCGTGGTCTCCGGCGACCTGGACGAGTACGCGATCGCCGCGCTGGCCGCCGAGCCGGTCGACATGTACGGCGCCGGCACCGCGGTGGTCACCGGGTCCGGCGCGCCGACCGCCGGCCTGGTCTACAAGCTCGTCGAGGTGGCCGGTCGGCCGGTCGTGAAGCGCTCGGAGAACAAGGGCACCGTCGGCGGCCGCAAGACCGCGATCCGCCGGCACAAGCCCACCGGTACGGCGACCGAGGAGTGCGTCGTCTCGCAGGGCGTGCCCGACCACAAGCCCAACGACCGGCTGCTGCAGAGCGCGTACGTGGTCGGCGGCGAGTTCGCCGACCTGCCCACGCTGGCCGAGTCCCGCGAGCACCTGCGGCAGTGCCTGATCTCCATCCCGTGGGAGGGCCTGAAGCTCTCCGCGGGCGACCCGGCCATCCCGGTCACCGTCACCCCCGCCGGCTGAGGAGTTCCCGTGCCCCGAGCATTGATCATCGTCGATGTCCAGAACGACTTCTGCGAAGGCGGGTCGCTGGCCGTCGCCGGCGGAGCCGCGGTGGCCACCGCGATCTCCGAGCGGCTGGCCGACGACGGCGCCCGCTGGGACCACGTGGTGGCGACCAAGGATTACCACGTCGACCCGGGGGCCCACTTCGGCGACCCGCCGGACTTCGTGGACTCCTGGCCGGTGCACTGCGTCGTCGGCACCGAGGGGGTCGGCCTGCACCCGCACCTGGTCACCGAACGCATCAAAGCGGTGTTCACCAAGGGTGAGCGGGCCGCGGCCTACTCCGGCTTCGAAGGGCACACCGAGGACGGCACCGACCTCGCCGCCTGGCTGCGGGAGCGGGGTGTGGGCACCGTGGACGTGGTCGGCATCGCGACCGACCACTGCGTACGGGCCACCGCACTGGACGCCGCCCGCGAGGGCTTCGCCACCACCGTGCTGCTCGACCTGACCGCCGGGGTCGCCCCGGGCACCACCGACGCGGCCCTGAGCCAACTGCGCGCCGCCGGCGTGACGCTGCGCGGCGAGCCGGTGGTACAGCGCGGCTGAGCCGACGCCGACGCCGACGCCTCAGCGCACCGGGAAGCCGAAGGTGGGTCTCCTCGCCAGTTCGCTGAACCGGGCCTTGGACTGGGCGTCGGAGTCGAACTTCCAGTTGCGCTCGTTGCGGCCGGGCTTGTTGTAGTTGAACCAAAGGAAACCCACCACGTCAGGCCGGGACTCGACCGAGTCGAACAGGTCCTGCATCTGCTTCGGCTTGTCCGCGCTGGGCGCCGCGCCCGTCTCGGCGATGAAGATCGGCCGGTCGGTGAAGGTGCGCACCTTCGTCAGGGTCGGCTGGAAGAGGGTGGCGAAAATGCGCCGGTCGCCCAGTGCGGCGTTGTAGTAGCCGGTGACGCCGACCCAGTCGACATATCTGTCTCCCGGGTACAGCTTGGCAAGGTCGACCGCCGGCCGCGGATTGACAATGTTTGGGTTCCACATGAAGATGACGTTGGTCGCGCCGGCCTTGGCGAAGGCGCCGTGCATGCGCTTCCACGCGGCCACGAATTGGGCCGCCGTGGACCCCTTCGTTCCCCACGGGTACCAGTCGCCGTTCATCTCATGCCCGAGCGAGAGCACGAAGGGCATGTTGAGCCGCCGGGCGTCGCGCGCCAGCGTCGCGAGATAGTCGTCGGTGGCACCCGAGACGATCTTCGCCATGGGATACTTGTGCGGCTCGACCTGGATCAGCGGCAGGGCACCCTCGGCGTAGATCTTCTCCAGGTTGGACGCATCGAGCGGATCGCCATACTGCTGGAAGTAGCCGATCAGGTTCGGTGACTTGCCGACGGATTTCGCGAAGGTCTTCAGGTCCGCCATCGACCACGGCACGCCGTCCATCGCCACCCCCAGGTACTTCTTGTTCGGCTTGCGCAGCGACACGGCGTCGACGACCGGGGGTGCGGCGGCCGGCGCCGGGTGCTGGGTGCTCGGTGCCACCGACGCGCGGCTACGCTGTGCGACGTTGTTGCTGACGTCGGAGCGGTCCACCTGCTGCAGGAAGGCGTAGCCCAAAAAGGCGGTGGTGCCGACGACCGCTACGGCGTGCAGCAGGCGGGTCCGGGTCCGGTTACGCATGGACCACCTCCTTGGTGGTGGGGATGACGACGCGGGCGACTGTGACCGCGTAGAACACGGCGGTGATCAGGATCGGGGTGAAGGCCAGCATGTCCAGGGTCAGGACGCGCCAGCCGGCGAGACCGACCCAGGCGATGCCGGCGGCGATGCTCCACAACCAGACGCCCGCCCAGAACCGCCCCATGCCCTTCTTGGCCTTGCCGGAGCCGGTCGGGTTCCACCCCATCTCCCGACCGCGGAGGGTGTCCCAGATGGCGAAGACGTGGGCCCACCCGAAGACCAGCCGCGTCGACCAGGTCTCCACCCGGTACGGGGTGCGGTGCCAACGGGGGGTGATCACAAAGGCGAAGATCAGGCTCGGTACGACGAACAGGTACGTACCGGCGCTGATCGCGCTGGCGACCCCGGTGCACAGGATCAGACCGAGCAACGGGATGACGAACACGTTTGCCGCTGTCTCGACGTAGTACAGCAGGCCGGAGAGGTAGCACAGCCGGGCCGCCAGGGACATCCTCGTACCCCAGAACTTGCTGGACCCGACGATGGTCAGCGTTCCCATGCACCACCGGTACTGCTGCTGGAAGAACGTCTCCACCTCGTCCGGGCACATCCCCGAGGCCAGCACGATCGGGATGTAGCGCACCTTCCACCCGAGCCGGCTCAGGTCCAGTCCGGTGTGGATGTCCTCCGAGTGGGCGATCAGCGCCATTCCACCGTTGTCCTCCAGCGCCGCGCGCCGGTAGATGGCGTTCGTGCCGCAACAGACCACCGCGCCGTGCTGGTCGCGGGCCACCTGGATGGACCGGTAGAACAGCTCCTGGACAGCTGCCGCGCCGCGCTCCACCCAGGTCTGGTGTTCGTGCACCCGGAAGTGCTGTGGGGTCTGCAGAATGCCCAGCTTCGGGTCGGCGTCGAAGTACGGCAGTGTCTCGTCGAGCATGTCGGCGCGCGGGACGAAGTCGGCGTCCAGGACCAGCACGAAGTCGCCGCTGGAGTTGCACATGCCGTGATAAAGGTTGCCGGCCTTCTTGAACCAGCCCCGGTGCGGCCGGGTGAAGCAGCGGAACCCGAACTCGTCGGCCATCGCCGCGACCTCCGGGCGGTTGGAGTCGTCCAGCACGTAGACCTTGACCGCGCCGCGGTACCGGGCCCGCATCTCGGCCACGTACCGCCAGGTGTTCTGCAGCACGTCCAACGGCTCACCGCAGGTGGGCAGCATGATGTCCGCGCTGGGGTACCTGCGCGGCCGCCACCGCTGGACGAGTTCCAGGTGGCCGGCCAGATCGAAGCTGCGGGTGAAGGTCTCCAGCAGCAGACCCATCACGGTGACCAGCGGCCCCAGGGCCAGGAACGGCGCCAGCACCCACAGCCGCGGGGAGTTGGCGACCAAACCGATCTGACTCAACACCAGGAACGGCAGACTGACCAGCGACCCGAGGGTCAGCACCCACAGCCGGCGCTTGGCGTAGCTGAACTTCTCCTGCCGGCGGCTGGGCGGCTCGGGAAGCAGCACGCCCGACGACTGGACCGGCGTGGTCACCACCGGACGCCCGCCCTGCGGCGGGTGGGGCGGTGCGCCGTACGCCGTGCGGTGCACCGTTCCCGAGCGCGGACGGGCCGGTCCGGGGGCCGCCGGCTGCGGGTGGCCGGTCCGGAGGGTGCTCTTGAGTAGGACCGTGTCGGCAGCCGGTCGGACATCCGGGCCGACCGGCCTGATCACCGGCACCGGCCCGGCCCGCGACACCCGCAGCGCCACCGACGCACCGTTGCGCGCCACCGGTGGAGTCGTCGCGCGCGGTGCGGGCCGGGGATGAGGCACGCGGGGAAACACCATCGTCTCGGCGTCGTTGAAGTGCAAGGCGGAACCGGCCATCCGGCCCTGCTCGTCAGTGCGGATTTCCTTCATCGGCCCGCCCTCGGGTGCTGCCAGATCTGGTAGTGGGTCACTCCGCTGCGGGCGGCACCGGGGATATCGGCCACCTGTCGGTAGCCGCTGCGCTGCAGCACGTCGACGAGTTGACTCGACAGTTGCGGCGTCGCGTTGAAGCTCAGCACCACCAGCGCGAACCGGCGCTCCGCCACCGCCGCCTGGTATGCCGCGTCGCGGGTCAATGTCTTTCCGGTGACGTCGGTGTACACAAGCTTGTAGGTGTCCGTCCATTGTGTCTGGTTGACACGTGAGCGCAGGTAGTAGCGCGGCAGCTGCGCCTCCTCAGCCAGAATCAGCTGGTTCCCGTCTGTTATGAGCCGGTCCAGCGTCGCCACCAACTGGCGCGAGTTGGGCCAGTCAGCGAACATGTCGCGGGCCTGCACCGCGCCGCTGACGCCGATTGCCGCTGCCAGCATGCCCGCCAGGCAGGTCCGTACGGCGGATCTGCCGGCGAGCCGGCTGAGCAGCAACCCGGCCATCGGCGCCGCGAGCAGCAGGCCGTACCCGGCGTGCTTGTTCAACGAGGTGAGGGTGTGCAGCCGGGCACTGGCCAACGGCGCGATGAGAGCCGATGCCGTGAGCACTCCGCCGAGCAGTAACCGAACCCAGCCGCTACGGATCGCCGACGAACGGCCTGCGCCCGCGTAGACCAGGGTGCCCAGACACGCCATGGCGAACACCGGCCCGACATACAAGGCGGACCGCTGGGCGATCTGGGTAAGCGGCACCTGGTCGGCGGGGCGTGCCGTGGTCGTGATGAGCAGGCCCTCCAGAACATCCGGACCAGCCAACAACGCGGCCGCCGCAGCCAGCACCCCGATCACCGTGGCCAGTACGAAACCGCGCGCCAGGGCGGACCGCCAGCCCACCATGGGCACCACCACCAGGACGGCCACCGCCATGATCGGCACCACGAAAACCATCGACGCGTACTTCAGAGCGATGGCGGCTACCGCCGCGACGGACAGATCCAGGATCAGCGCCCGCCGTTCGGCGGAGCGCACCGCCAGCCACAGCCCGCAGGCCAGCAGCAGTACGGCGGGCGCGTCGAAGGTGGCCAGGTGGCTCATGAACAACGCCGGGCCGCTCAACGCGAAGACGCCGGCCGCGAAGATGGCCGCCTTCAGGTCTAACAGCCGTCGGGTCGCCGCGTACAGGAAGCAGGTGGCCCCGAGCATGAAAGCCACGCTGAGCAGGCGGGCGGCGGCCAGTCCGCCGATGGCGTCGGCCAGCGCCGCCACCACCGGGTAGAGGAACGGGGCCCCGGAGAAATACTTCCCGTAGTCGTCGTGGTTGACCGCGTTGCCGAACGCCTCGGCAAGTTGCCGGTGTCCGGCGTACAGGTAGGCCGCCTCGTCGATGAAGGCGGTGTTGCTCAAGCGCAGCGCCAGGACGGCCTGGGCGAGGAGTACACAAGCGAGTGGGAGGCGCGAGCGCCAAGCCGGCCATCGCGTGGGGGCTGACTCCGGTGCGTGGTCATCGCGACGCTGGGCGTCGAGCAGCGCCTCGATGTCGGTGCGGGGCAGCATCACGGTGTGGGTCGACGACCCCACGGCGGCCGGAGACCGGAACCGTACGAGATGGCTCTGCTGGCGGGGAGTGGTCGTCTTCACTAGGGGGATCTCCAGCGTCCCGTGAGCGGCGCCGGCAGTCTCGTAACGCAACGTGACGAACTAGCCATGATATACGGGCAACCCGCGATCATCGCAATGGGCATTACGTTCCCCCCGTGGGCAGAGGCGCCACATTCCTCCGCGCTCCATCCGAATTTCTCAGCAAATGGAATGGCTCGGTCGCGGTGAAATCTACCCGCATTTTCCCGTCGTGAGACAGCTTCCGCTAGCGGTCTACAGACCAAGGTCACCGCTCGGACATCTCATCTTTCCCCCGGTGCGACTGTACTGCTGCAAGCAGGAACTACGTCTACTCAACATGGTGCTGAACGAAGCCTAGGTCGGTGGCCTATCGCGGTCAACGGAACATCGCCGGTCGCTACCGGGGCCCGCCTCGGCGACACCACGCTAAAGAGTCCCGCTATTACCGGCGGTCATCGTAACCGTACGTCGCCGGACAACTAACCCCGTCGCTCCACGCCTTGGCCCCCATTGTTATGGCGTAAATCATGTCGAGCGAGTCTCCAGTGACGACTGCGGAGAGTAGTGTAACTTGATCACTACGCAATGGAAGCGTTCCCATGGACCGCCGAGCCCCGCGCCACCCCGTCCGCGCGGACTCGGCACGGTGGCCTGTCGGGTTAATCCGGTTGCGCGGGTGTCCCCCCCGGGGCGCAGGATAGTCGGCGGAGGTACGGACCCCCATGACATTCACGACGTACCGCACGGCCCTCGCCCTGCCCGGGGTGCGTTCCCTGCTGCTCGTCTCACTACTGGCCCGGGTGCCGGTCACCGCGACCATCGTCACCCTGACGTTGTACGTCGTTCTCGACCTCAACCGCGGGTACGCCGCCGCTGGGCTCGCCGGGGCCGCAATGACGGTGGGCGCGGCGATCGGCGCCCCGGTCATCGGCCGGCTGGTGGACCGGCGGGGTCTGCGACCGGTGCTGCTGCTCACCGCCGTGGCCGAGCTCGTGTTCTGGTCCACCGCTCAGGCCCTCCCGTACCCGGCGCTGTTAACCGCCGCCTTCCTCGGCGGCCTACTCCAACTGCCGGTGTTCACCGTGGTCCGGCAGTCGATCGCCGCGATGGTGCCGGAGGGTCGGCGCCGACAGGCGTACGCCCTGGACTCGATGGCGGTGGAGCTGTCCTTCATGGCCGGCCCCGCGCTGGCGGTGCTGATGGCCACCACGGTGTCGCCCCGAGCCACGATGCTGGCCGTGGGCGCCGGCATCGCCCTCGCCGGGCTGGGACTGTTCCTGCTCAACCCGCCGATCCGCGCGCACGACGAGCCGACCGAGCGGGGTCCGGTCCCGGCCCGCCGGGAATGGGTCACCGGTCGGTTGGTGGCGTTGCTGGCCGTCGGCGCCGCGACGACGCTGGTGCTCGCCGGCACCGATGTCGCCGTCGTCGCGGTGCTGCGCGAGTCCGGCGAGTTGAGCTGGACCGGTGCGGTGCTGGCCCTGTGGGCCGCGGCCTCGCTGGTCGGCGGGTTCGTCTACGGCGGGGTGCGCCGGACGACGACCCCGCTGGTGCTGCTGGCCCTGCTGGCGGTGTTCACGATCCCGGTCGGGTTGGGCGGCGGCAGCTGGTGGCTCCTCGCGATCGCCCTGGTGCCGGCCGGGGCCCTGTGCGCCCCCACCCTGGCGGCGACCGCCGACGAGGTCAGCCGGCTGGCGCCGGCCGCCGTGCGGGGCGAGGCGATGGGTCTGCACGGTTCGGCGATGACGGTCGGACTGGCGCTCGGCGCTCCGCTGGCCGGCGCGGTGATCGACGCGTCCGCGCCCGCCTGGGGCTTCGCGGCGACCGGCGCGGTGGGCGCCGCGGTGGTGCTCGCCTCGGTGATCAACGACATCCTGCGCCGCCGCCGTTCCCCGGCGGCACCGGGCCGGCTGCCGGCGGCAGTCCCGGTCGGCGCCACCCCGGGCTCACCTTCCGGGCCGTAACCACCCGCCCGCGGCTCAGGAATCGCGGCCGCCCACGCCCATGATCGCTGGCTGCGGTCGGAAAACGTCGCTGCAGCGACGGTAACCGTCCACCGTCGGCGATCCTGGAAAGGAACATGGGGGCGGGTGGGTGCCCCAACGGGAGAGCGCCGCCGCCCCCGGCGGGGAGCGGCGGCGCTCGATCGCGGTGGAACCGATCGACCGGCGGGCGGTCAGCGGTCCACGTTGCTGCCCAGGTCCTCCTGGTACCGGGCGCCGCCGTCCGACTCGCGGGTCAGCGGCTTGGCGCCACCTTCGGGCGGGCCGGCGATCGACTGGCCGCCGGCGGCCAGCTCGGGGAACTTCGCGTCGAACGCGGGGCGCT
The DNA here is from genome assembly GCA_036386695.1 of Catenuloplanes sp. GTDB lineage: Bacteria > Actinomycetota > Actinomycetes > Mycobacteriales > Micromonosporaceae > DASVVF01. The sequence continues at coordinate 8,804 of DASVVF010000638.1, forward strand.
CCGAGCGGATCCGCGGCATCCGGTCGAAGTTGCGCAGCGGCGGCGGGCTGGACGTGGCCCATTCCAGCGAGTTGCCGTGCCCCCACGGGTCGTCCACGTCGACGACCTGGCCCACCTTGTACGACTTCCACACGTTGTAGAGGAACGGCAGGGTGGACGCGCCGGTGATGAACGCGCCGATCGTGGAGATGGTGTTCAGTGCGGTGAACCCGTCGGTGGTCAGGTAGTCGGCGTACCGCCGGGGCATGCCCTCGTTGCCGACCCAGTGCTGCACCAGGAAGGTGGTGTGGAACCCGACGAAGGTCAACCAGAAGTGCACCTTGCCGAGCCGGTCGTCGAGCATCCGGCCGAACATCTTCGGGAACCAGAAGTAGATCCCGGCGAACACCGCGAAGACGATCGTGCCGAACAGCACGTAGTGGAAGTGGGCGACCACGAAGTAGCTGTCGTGCAGGTGGAAGTCCAGCGGCGGGCTGGCCAGGATGACGCCGGACAGGCCACCGAACAGGAACGTGGTCAGGAAGCCCAGGGACCAGAGCATCGGCGACTCGAACGTCACCTGCCCACGCCACATCGTGCCGATCCAGACGAAGAACTTCATCCCGGTCGGTACGGCGATCAGGAAGCTCAGGAAGCTGAAGAACGGCAGCAGCACCTGGCCGGTGGCGAACATGTGGTGCGCCCACACGCTCATCGACAGCGCGCCGATCAGCAGGGTCGCCGACACCAGGCCCTTGTAGCCGAACACCGGCTTGCGGCTGAAGACCGGGATGATCTCGGTGATGATGCCGAAGAACGGCAGCGCGATGACGTACACCTCGGGGTGGCCGAAGAACCAGAAGAGGTGCTGCCACAGCATCGGCCCGCCGGTCGCCGGGTCGTACACGTGGGCGCCGAGCACCCGGTCGGCGGCCAGCGCGAACAGGGCCGCGGCCAGGAACGGGAAGACCAGGATCACCAGCAGGCTGGTGACCAGGATGTTCCACGTGAAGATCGGCATCCGGAACATCGTCATGCCGGGTGCCCGCAGGGTCAGGATCGTGGTGATCATGTTCACGCCGCCGAGGATGGTGCCCAGACCGGACAGCGCCAGGCCGACCACCCACATGTTGCCGCCGACACCGGGCGAGTGCATCGCCGTGCTCAGCGGCGTGTACGCCGTCCAGCCGAAGTCGGCGGCGCCGCCGGGGGTGAAGAAGCCGCCGACGGCGATCGTCCCGCCGAACACGTACAGCCAGTAGGCGAACGAGTTCAGCCGGGGGAACGACACGTCGGGCGCGCCGATCTGCAGCGGCACCACGTAGTTCGCGAACGCGAACACGATCGGCGTCGCGAAGAACAGGAGCATGATCGTGCCGTGCATGGTGAACAGCTGGTTGTACTGCTCCGGGGAGAGGAACTGCATCCCCGGGCGGGCCAGCTCGGCACGCATGAGCAGCGCCATCAGGCCGCCGAGCAGGAAGAACACGAACGCCGAGACCATGTACATGATCCCGATCTGCTTCGCGTCCGTGGTGCGCAGCAGCCGCGTGAATGCCGAGCCCCGCACCTGCTGGCGCACCGGCCAGGGGCGGGTCACGATCGGCTTCGGCGCGACGGTCGTCACGAGCGGCCTCCGGTGTCTCGTTTGTGCTACTCGGTGCGCCATGGGTCCGGGGGGCGTACCTCGCAGGAAGAATAGTCCTCGCCCCAGATTTGCCCGGCGCCGGGTGACCAAACCAACGGCCGGTCCGGCAACCCGGTCAGACCGGGGCGACCAACGCGCGGTAGTGGTCGCGGAAGATCCGCTCGCCGCGTCGGCGCAGCAGCGGATCGCGCAACGCGGGCGGCACGTCGCGGGTGCGGTCGCGGTCCCGGGTCCGGTCGAGCACCCAGCGGGTCCGTGGCCGCCGACGGCTCTCGTACGCGGCCAGCGCCGCCGCCACCCCGGCCGCCTGGCCGGCCGGTTGGGCACAGCGCAGGACCTCGCCGAGCACCACGGCGTCCTCGAAGGCCATCGCGGCGCCCTGCGCCAGGGTCGGCGAGGTGGCGTGGGCGGCGTCGCCGACCAGCACCACCGGGCCGCGCGACCAGCGGGCCAACTCCACCTCGTCGGTCCGCGCCACCTGCACCCGACCGCCCGCCGCGGCGCTCATGGCGGCCAGGACGGCCGGGACCGGGCCGCCGTAGCCACCGAACAGTTCGTACATCCGGGCCAGGGCGTCGCGCGGCGGCTGACCGTCGGGCGGCAGGGTCTCGTCGGCGTAGCAGTACAGCCGCCCGTCCCCCATCGGCATCACCACGAACGCCGCCCGCAGCCCGAGCAGGCCGGTCCATTCCGCGATCGGCGGCCCACCGGTGACCACGCTGCGGTAGACCACCTGTCCGGTGGGGCGGGCGGCTCCGCCGAGGCCGGCCGCGGACCGGACCGTGGAACGGCGCCCGTCCGCGCCGACCACCAGGTCGTACCGGGCCTCGGTACGGTCGGCGAACTCGACCTCGGCGGTCGCGTCGACGACCCGGATGGCGCGCACGGCGGTCTCGTAGCGCACCGTCGTACCGACGGTGTCCAGCAGCACCCGCTGCAGGTCGGCGCGGGGCAGCGCCCGCGACTCACCGATCCCGGCCCAGAGCTGCCCGACGTCGACCTCGCACAGGGTGTGCCCGTGCGCGTCGAGGAACACCTGCCGGTCGAGGACCGCCCCGCACCCGCGCAACGCGTCGTCCAGTTCCAGGTCGCGTAGCGCCCGGGTGGCGTTGCCCGGCAGGTGGATGCCGGCACCGGGCACGGTGCCGGCCGGTAGCTCCTCCACGATGTCCGGCTCGAATCCCGCCAGGCGCAGGGCGCGGGCGGCCGCGAGCCCGGCGATGCCGGCGCCGACCACGAGAATGCGCAGGGTGTTACGGGCCATGGGGCGACGCCTCCGAACGAGCACGCGATGAAGCCAAGAGACTACTGCCCGCGACCGCACGGCGGAAGCGCCCCGCCTACCCAGCAGAGCACGACGGTACGGCTGACCGCAGCGCTACTCCACGGTCAGCGCAATGCGACACCGCCGTCGATGTCGATGGTGGTCCCGGTGACGAAGGCGGCCGCGTCGGAGGCCAGCCAGACCACGACGCCGGCCACATCGGCCGGGACTCCGGGACGACCCAGCGGGATCCCCGCGATGGTCTTCTCCTGGGCCGCCGGTGGGGTGAACGTGGTGTGGAAGGCGGTCTCGCCGATGAAGCCCGGGGCCAGCGCGTTGACGGTGATGCCGTCGCCGGCGACCTCCTTGGCCAGCCCCTTGGTGAAGCCGCGGATGGCCGCCTTGGCGGTGGCGTACAGCACCGCGCCGTTGCTGCCGCCGGTCTCGGCGGCCAGCGACGACATGGTGATGATCCGCCCGGCCCGATCGCCGCCCCGCAGGTACGGCAGGGCGGCGCGACAGGTCCGGAAGGTGCTCCCGACGTTCACCGCCAGCACCCCTTCGTAGTGCTCGTCGGGCATGTCGGCCACCGGGCAACGGCCGAGCAGCCCCCCGGAGTTGCAGACGACAACGTCGAGGCCGCCGAGCCGGGCCGCGGCTTCGCCGACCACCCGGTCGGCCTGCTCGGTGACGGTCAGGTCGCCGGCCAGGGCGATCGCCCGTCGCCCGAGGCCGTGGATCCGGTCGACCACCTCGGCGGCGCCCCGCGCCGACTGTCGGTAGTGCACCGCCACGTCGGCGCCCGCCTCGGCCAGCGCCACCGCGACGGCCGCGCCGATGCCCTGCCCGCCGCCGGTGACCAGCGCCCGCCGTCCGGTGAGGTCGAAGCGGCCCACCGCGCCGTCGCCGGTCGCCGTGCTGTCGCCGCTCACCGCGCTGTCCCCGCCCACCGTGCTGTCGCCGGTCACCGTTGCACCCGGGCGCCGGATCCCTTGACCAGCGCCTCGACCTCTTTGCGGTTGGCCATCGAGGTGTCGCCGGGGGTGGTCATGGCCAGCGCTCCGTGCGCGGCACCGTACTCCACGGCCTGGGCCAGGTCGCCCTTTTCCAGCAGGCCGTAGACCAGCCCGGAGGCGAAGCTGTCCCCGCCGCCGACCCGGTCCAGGATCTCCAGCGCGGGCCGGTGGGTGGCGGACACGAAGCCGGTCTCGGCGGACCAGGCGATGGCGCCCCAGTCGTTGACGGTGGCGCTGCGCACGGTGCGCAGGGTGGTGGCGACGACGGCGAAGTTGGCGTACTCCTTGGTGACCTCGCCGATCATGCGCTGGAAGTTGGCCACCTCGAGCTCGGCGAGCGACTCGTCGGTGTCCGGCACGGCGAAGCCGAGCGAGGCGGTGAAGTCCTCCTCGTTGCCGATCATGACGTCGACGTAGCGGGCGAGCCGGCGGTTGACCTCCTGGGCGCGCTCCTTGCCACCGACCGCCTTCCACAGGCTGGGCCGGTAGTTCAGGTCGTACGAGATGACCGTCCCGTGTCGACGGGCGGCGACCATCGCCGCCTCCATCACGTCCGGGGTGGTCTCCGACAGCGCGGCGTAGATGCCGCCGGTGTGCAGCCAGCGGACGCCGAGGTTGCCGAACAGGTCGTCCCAGTCGATGTCGTCCGGGCGTAGCTGGCTGGCGGCGGTGTTGCCCCGGTCCGAGGTGCCGACCGCGCCGCGTACCCCGAAGCCGCGCTCGGTGAAGTTCAGCCCGTTGCGCACGCTGCGGCCGATGCCGTCGTACGGCAGCCAGCGGATCAGCGACGTGTCCACGCCGCCCTGCAGGATCAGGTCCTCCAGCAGCCGGCCCACCTCGTTGTCGGCGAACGCGGTGACCACCGCGGTGCGCAGCCCGAAGCAGCGGCGCAGCCCGCGGGCCACGTTGTACTCGCCGCCGCCCTCCCAGGCGCGGAACGACCGGGCGGTGCGGACCCGCCCTTCGCCCGGGTCGAGCCGCAGCATGACCTCGCCGAGCGACACCAGGTCGTAGCGGCACTCGGCGGCGGGCCGGATGGTCAGCATCACTTCTCCCCAGCGGTAGATCGGACGCCGGCGGATCCCCCGGCGGCAGCAGAACCGGCGGCAGAACCGGCGGCGGCGGCCGGACTACCGGCGGCGGCGTGGGCCGCGTCGACGGCGGCGGCGGTCAGCCGGGTGACCTCGTCCCACCGGCCGGCGGCGAGCAGGTCGGCGGCGACCATCCAGGAGCCCCCGACGGCGAGCACGGCCGGCACGGCGAAGTAGTCGGCCAGGTGGGCGGTGGTGATCCCGCCGGTCGGGACGAACCGCACGGAGCGGAACGGGGCCGCCAACGCCTTGATCATCTTAGCCCCGCCGAGGTTCTCCGCCGGGAAGAACTTGACGGTGTCCAGACCGGCGTCGAGGGCCATCTGGATCTCCGTGGCGGTGGCCGCGCCGGGGAAGACCGGCAGCCCGAGCTGCTGGCAGTGGTTGACCACCCGGGCGCTGAAGCCGGGGCTGACCACGAACCGGGCGCCGGCGGCGACGGCCTGGTCCACCTGGGCCTCGGTGAGGACGGTGCCGGCGCCGACGAGCAGGTCCGGGTCCTCGGCCATCGCCTTGATGGCGTCGGCGGCGGCCGCGGTCCGGAAGGTCACCTCGGCGCAGCGCAGGCCGCCGGCGGTGAGGGCGGCGCCCAGCGAGGCGGCCGAACGGGCGTCCTCCAGGACGACCACCGGGACGATCCGTCCGGCGGCGATGGCGGCGTGGACGTCGGGCTGCCCATCGGCATCGCTACGCTGTCCCGACGAATGCCGTTCATGATGATGAACACTGGTCACGTACGTGACCATACTGTGGTCCGCAACGGTGTCAACCGGAGGGGGAGCGAGAACATGGCGGCGCAACCGGTGAAGTCCGCCGACCGCACCCTGGAGGTCCTGGAGCTGCTGGCCGACCGGCCGGGTCGGCACTCCCTGGTGGAGCTGTCCCGGTTGCTGGACATCCCGAAGAGCAGCCTGCACGGCATCCTGCGGACGATGGCGCAGCGCGGCTGGGTGGAGACCGACGCCGCCGGGGTGCGCTTCGGCCTAGGCGTCCGGGCCCTGCAGGTGGGCGCCGCGTACATCGACGCCGACGACGCCGTCGGCCTGCTGGCCGGGGTGCTCGACGAGCTGTCCCGGGAGTTCGGCGAGACGGTGCACCTGGGCCGGCTCGACGGGCCGAACGTGGTCTACCTGGCCAAGCGGGAGTCGGTGCACCCGCTGCGGCTGTTCAGTTCCATCGGGCGGCGGCTGCCGGCCCACGCGACGGCGCTGGGCAAGGTGCTGCTCGCCGGGTATTCCGACACCGAGGTCGACCGGCTGCTCAGCTGGCCGCTGCCGGCGCTGACCCGGCACACCATCGTGACCCCCGAGCCGCTGCACGCGGAACTCGCCGCGATCCGCGAGCGCGGATACGCGTCCGACCGCGAGGAGAACACCGAGGGCATCGTCTGCTTCGCGATGGCCGTACCGTTGCGGTCCCCGGCCACCGACGCGATCAGCATGTCGGTGCCCGCGGCCCGGCTGGGGCCGGACAGCGAGCAACGGATGGTGGCTGCGCTGCACCGCGCGGTGCGGCAGGTCCGGGCCGCCCGCAGCCTGCTGGCGCCAACCCTGTGAATGCGCTGGACGCATTGACGCTCATCACACGTCACTGAACCGATACAGTGCGTAGCGCCAGAGCGCTCACGAAATCGATTTCGACGCCCCTGAGCAGGTAAAACGCCTGATTCAGTCAGCCAGGTCTTTTCACGCCTGTCGATGTGTCATAACCTCATGGGAGCGCTCCCGCACGCGCATCCTTAGTACCGTCTCCACGGACTGAAGGCAAGGAGAACCATGAAGTCTCCGCTCCGTTCACTCCTCGCGGTCAGCCTGCTCGCGGCCGGCTCCGCGGTTGCCCTGCTCACCGCCGGCCCCGCCCAGGCCGACACCCAGATCTGCGAGCAGTTCGGCACCACCACCATCCAGGGCCGGTACGTGGTCATGAACAACCGCTGGGGCACCTCCGCCCAGCACTGCATCAACGTGACCGGCACCGGCTTCTCCATCACCAGGCAGGACGGCACCGCCGCCACCAACGGCGCCCCGGTGTCGTACCCCGCGGTCTACTACGGCTGCCACTACACCGTGTGCTCCGCCGGCACCAACCTGCCGATGCAGGTGAGCCAGATCAGCAGCGCCACCAGCAGCATCAACTACACCTTCACCGGCGGCACGTACAACGCCTCCTACGACATCTGGCTCGACCCCAGCCCGCGGACCAACGGCGTCAGCGCCATGGAGATCATGATCTGGTTCAACCGGCAGGGACCGATCCAGCCGATCGGCTCGCCCGTCGGCACCGCCACCGTCAGCGGCCGCACCTGGGAGGTCTGGCGGGGCAGCAACGGCATGAACAACGTCATCTCGTACGTCGCGCCGTCGGCGATCAGCAGTTGGAACTTCAGCGTCCTGGACTTCATCAACGACGTCCGCAACCGTGGCGCGATCACCAACTCCTGGTACCTGACCAGCATCCAGGCCGGCTTCGAGCCGTGGATCGGCGGGACGGGACTCGCCGTGAACAACTTCTCGGTGACGACGGGCTCGACGCCGCCGACGAACCCGACCCCGCCGCCGACCAACCCCACGCC
>DASVVF010000639.1:0-2772 GCA_036386695.1 Catenuloplanes sp.
GCCCACCGGGCTCGCCCGGTGGGCCGAACACGCCGCCGTGTGGGCGATCGGCCGGCCGTGGCTGCTCGCCGTGGCCGCCGGGCTGCTCATCGCCTGGGTCGCCGCCCGCAATGTCCTGGCGGGGTGGCGGCACCGCCGCCACGCCACCGGCGCCCGGCTGGTCACGATCGCCCCGCCGCCGGAGGTCGACGCGCACGGTTCAGCCGCCGTGTGGGCCAACCTGGCCGGCACCCTGACCCCGTCACGGCGCAACCGCCTCCTCTACGGCACACCCCATGTGGTGTGGCAGTACACCTGGACCGGGCGGCAACTCCTCATCTCCGTGTGGGTGCCCGGGACCGTCCCGCCCGGCGCGGTCGAGGCCGCCATCCGCGGCGCGTGGCCCGGCGCCGCGTGCACCACCGAGGCCGACGCGCCGCCGCCGATCCCGCTCGAGGCGGACCCGGCCGTTGGTGGGCACCTGCTGCCGCAGCAGCCCGAGTGGTTGCCGTTCAACACCGACCACGACAGCGACCCGCTGCGGGCGCTGATGTCGGCCGGGGCGCAGCTGCGCCCGGCCGAACACGCCTGCGTGCAGGTCCTCGCCCGCCCGGCCAGCCCCCGCCGCGCCGCCCGCGCCCGGCGCGCCGCCGCGCGGATGCGCGAAGGAAAGACGGCCATGCCGAGCATCAACTTCGCCGCACCGGTGCTGGAGCTGATCGAGATTTTCCTGCCCGGCCGCAGCCGCACCACCGCGTCGCGGCCGGCGACGCCGGCGTCGCGGCGCGACCCCGGGGTGGAACGCGACGTCCGCGCGATCCTCGACAAGGCCGCCCACCCGCTGTGGGAGACCGGTATCCGCTACGCCGTGGCCACCACCAACACCCGCCCCGGCGCCGACCCCGCCGGCCGGCTCCGCGGGGTGGCCGACGCGGTCGCGTCAGCGTTCGCCGTGTACTCCGGCCGCAACCGCCTCGCCCACCGCACCCGGATGTCCCAGCCGGTCGCCGCCCTCGCTGGCCGCCGCCTCGGCGCCGGGTTCCTCACCAGCACCCCGGAGCTGGCCGCCCTCGCCGCCCTACCGCAGGACCTGGCCGTGCCGGGCCTGGACCGGGCGCGGGCCAAGTCCATGCCCGCACCGGTGGCCGTGGCCACCGGCGGGCGCGGGGTGAAGGTCCTCGGCGACGCCGAGGTCGGCGGGCACCCGGTCGGGTTGAGCGTCGCTGACGCCCGCTACCACACCCACATGGTGGGGCAGACCGGCTCCGGCAAGACCACCCTGCTCGTCAACATGATCGTCACCGACATTTTGGCCGGCCGGGGCACCGTGGTGCTGGACCCGCACGGCGACCTCGTCCTCGACGTCCTCGACCGGCTGCCCGAACGGGTCAAGGACCGGGTCGTGCTGTTCGATCCCGACCAGGCCAACCCGCCGTCGCTGAACCCCCTCGAGGGCGACGACCACGACCTGGTCGTGGACAACCTCGTGTCGATCTTCGGGAACATCTTCTCGAAGGCGTGGGGGCCGCGGATGGACGACGTGATGCGGGTGTCGTGCCTGACCCTGCTCAAGCACGCCAACGTCACCCTGCAACACATCCCCCCGCTGCTGAACTCGCCGCAGTTCCGCTCCGAGATGACCGTGAACCTCGACGACCCGGACGGCCTGGCCGGGTTCTGGCAGTGGTACGACGACATGAGCCCCGCCCTGCGCTCCCAGGTCATCGGCCCCGTCCTCGCCCGGCTGCGGGCCTTCCTGCTGCGCGACTTCGTCAAACGCACCATGCGACTGCCCAAGTCGAGCTTCGACATGGGCAAGATCCTCGACGGTGGGGTACTCCTCGTCCGGATCCCGAAAGGGGTGCTGGGTGAGGACACCAGCCGGCTGCTCGGCTCGCTGATCCTGGCCCGGGTGTGGCAGGCCGCCACCGCCCGCGCGAACGTCCCGGTCGACCAGCGTCGCGACGCCTCCATTTACCTTGATGAGTGTCAGAACTTCCTGACCTTGGCGTCGTCGCTGGACACGATGCTTGCTGAGGCCCGTAAGTACCGGCTATCCATGGTGCTGGCCCACCAGGACCTGGCCCAGTTCCCGAAGGAGTTGCTCGCCGCGGCGTCGGCGAACGCGCGGAACAAGGTGTACTTCTCCGTCGCGCCGGAAGACGCCCGGGTGTTGGGCCGGCACACCCTGCCCGAACTCGACGAGCACGACCTGGCCCACCTCGACGCCTACACCGCCGCCGCCCGCCTCGTCGTGGCGGGGCGGCAGACCGCGGCGTTCACCATGAAGACCCGCCCCGCCCGCCCGGTCGTCGGGGAGGCCACCGAGATCCGCCGGGTCGCCGCCCTCGGGGTACCCGAGCAGGACACCTCGGCCATCGACGACCTCGTCAAGCGGCTGTCAGCCAAGCCCGACCGCGACAGCGGCGGCGGGCGGGCCCGCCGTCCGAAGGGCACCAAGCCCTGAGCCCGGCTGCCCGGCGACGCCGCGGTCTGTCACCGCTCAGCTGGGCCAACAACGTTGCCACCGACGTCAGTGGGGTCGTTACCCCCGACGTTGCCCGACGCTGTCACGTCGGTGGATCAGTGTGCTGACCTGGGATGTTACCGCCGCGTGTGGCCGGTGACAGACCTCTGCAGACCCCCACCCGTCCCAAGACTCCCTCCGAACGGAGGGCACGTCTTCCCCCTAGGGAGCTCCTGCCTCAGAGCCTGTGAAATTACGGATGTTCGTTGTGGACAGTGACTTTGATCATGGATGTCTTGCGGCGGGCGTGTCGCGGTGACATGAGG
>DASVVF010000640.1:0-9117 GCA_036386695.1 Catenuloplanes sp.
GGACTGCTCGAACATCCCCGCAGCCTGCCTCCGGACCGCCTCACGCCGGGCCCGCGCCGCCGCGTTCATCCCACCACCAGCCGGATACCTCATCATCCCGGCCTACCAAACCCATCGATCCAGATCACGCAGCCACGCCGAGACGTCAGCCTTTCAACCTCTGTAGCCGCCTCGGTCTCCGCATCGACGACCTTAAGAAGATCCTCGAACGGCTGCGCGGCGGCACTGCTGGGGCTCCCACGCCCGGCGGTGGCGGGTTGCGGCAGAGCGGCGGGCACACCACCCGTCCCCGCAACCAGATTGACTACGAACGGCAGGAACGATGGGCCGGCGAGGCATACGACGACATCCGCGCGAATCCAGATGCCGATGTCATCGCACACAACGTTCGCGACGTTGTCCGCAGCGACGGGTCGACGGGCTTCACTCCGGGAGAGATCGAGCAGATTCGCCGGCACATCTTCGTCGAGGAGCATCCGCTGACCGACTACGACGGCGGTATCGTGCACCAGCGGTACGATCCCAGCCCGGACATGGCCGAGGCGTGGCTGCGGCTGCGCTGCGGGCGACACCGTCCGGAGGATGTCGTCCTGCTGGAGCACGAGTTGGCCGAGGCGCGTTACTACCGCGACCATCCCGGGGCGACGTATGAGCAGGCCCACGCGGCGGCCAACCGGGATTGGAACTGGCAGAATCGAATCCCTGAACCAACGTACGAGGATTACTCGGAGCCGTGGAGGTAGCCGTGGGCATGATGGTGACAGCCCGAAAGTTGGTTGAGGGCGAGGACGAGATCCGGTACGAGTTCGGGCTCGACCGGCAGTTCGACCGTGTCTTGGTGATCGACAGGCAGAGCTGGCAGGCGCGCTCGGAAGACGGCAACTTCGACTCCGCCGCCGGAATGATCACCGCGAAGATCAGACGAGCGTGGCAGGAGAAAGGGGAGTTCCCACAAGGCGCGATCTTCGCGAGTTGACCTGAAACATCCCGACACGTGCCCCGGCCACCGTGCGGGACGGCTGGAAACACGAAACGAGCTCGCCACACGAGTTCAATTCGAGCACCCGGGGCATGCCCTTGATCTTGGAAAAGGGGCTCCTGCAGCTGACGCCAGCGTAGCTGGCGAGGTTGGGCTGTTGTTCTCGTAGGTGATGAGGCTTGCTGTCCGAGCCGGGAGTGGCGGCGGACGGTGTTGTAGCGGTGCAATCAGCGGAAGCGGTGATCCTCCCAGCTGGTGACATCAGCTTCGCGGCACCACATGCGCAGCCGGGCGACCTACCGACGTAGGTCGCGGCACAACGAGTGGGCCGCCGGGGACTCGAACCCCGAACCTATGGATTAAAAGTCCACAGCTCTGCCATTGAGCTAGCGGCCCGCGGTTGACAGCGTACCGGTGATGGTGACGGCGGTGGTAAGGGAGGCGACCGCCGTCATGGTCCAGCTCGCCGGAGCACGTGAGTAGCGCTTCCATCATGGCAGCCGGCTTCGTTTCGCCCGGGATGAGAGGTGTGCGGCGAGAGCGGCTTGTCTCCGAGGGGGTCCCGGCCGAGGTAGGTGGCGGCGGTCATCGCCGGGTCGGCGTGGCCGAGTTGGTCCGCTATCCGGGCGAGGGGGACGCCGGCGGTGTCGAGGAGGGTTGCGACGGCGCGGCGGAAGGTGCCCGGGGTCGCCCAGCTGAACGCCAGGGACTCGGCGTCCTGCACGAACAGTTCCACCGGCCACCCGCGCCAGCGCCGTGAGTCGCGGTGCGGTGCCGAGGAACGTCGTCGGGCAGCATCACGACGACGTCAAGGTCGGAGCCGGCGGTGCGCTGCGGTGATGACGCTGCCCGCCAGCAACTGCTCGCCATAACATTGACTTCTATCAATGAGATTGGTTTGTCAAGTGTGTTTTGGATAACTATTACGGCCACCCATGTGCAGCCCATGAAAACCCCAATGAAATTCGAGCCGAAATCGAGGGGCGACGACAAAACTATCGATTACAGAACGACCCCAATGAATGGAGAACAAAATGAACCTCAACCTCAGGTCCGCGATTGCTGTGGCAGCGGTCGCCGTCGGCGCCATGCTCTCGCTGGGCGCCACCCCCGCTGCCGCGGAAGGCGCCGCTGCGATCTCGGCGACCCCGTCGAGCGGCCTCGTCAACGGTCAGAGCATCGAGGTGGCGGTGACCGGCTTCGGTGCTGGTGCGAACCTCTACGTCGGGCAGTGCGCCTATCTCACCGTTGACAAGGCCAGCCCCGTGTGTGACCTGAGCAGCTCGCAGCAGGTGGTCGCGGACGCGGCCGGCGCGGGTTCCGCCCCGCTGACCGTGCACTCCTCGTTCGAGGGCACTGACGTCGCCACGGGCGAGTCGGTCGGCCTGGTCGACTGCGGCACCGTCGCCGGTGGTTGCGTCGTCAACGCCGTCAGCGAAGACTTCAGCGCCTTCGCCGTGACCGACGTCTCGTTCGGCTGATCTCATCCGTGCCGGGGGCGGCGGAGTGGCCGCCCCGGGCGCGGAAATGGGTACCAGGCGGCGATCGGCCCGGCGGGCCTTTCGCCGCCTGGGCCTTTCTGCGTCCGCCGCCGATCCCCTATTTCGGCTGGCCCTGCTGGTCTGGGGGACGGGCGCCCGAGATGTGCGCCGCGAGCCCGTCGAGCAGCCTCTGGAGGCCGAACTCGAAGGTCTCCAGCGGGTTCATCGAATTGTCGGCACTCCATACCCGCGCCTGCATCACCCCCGCCTGCATCGGAAATCGCTGCGGCGTGATGTGCTCGGCCGTCAGTGGGCCGAGTTCCTCCCACCACTCCTCGTCGGTCATGCCGGTGCTGGATGCCAGCCGTACGCCCTCCATGGCCCGGGCGGACGGCAGGCGTTGTGCCACTGGCAGGGGGCTGCGCGTGCGAGTTTGTAGGTGTCGCCGCTGAGGGCGATGGAGGAGTGTCCGCGCAGTTCCTGGATGTCCTTCATGTCGGCGCCGCTGGCCTTGAGGAAGGTGGCGGCGCAGTGCCGAACACGTCGTCGTCGAGGTCGAAGGTCGTGCAGCCGGATCGGGGGGAGTCCGGCGGCGGCGAGGAGCGGCAGCTTTCTCCAGGCGCGCCACAGTTATGCCATGCGGACCGCCGCGTTCAGGCAGTTGGGCACGTCTGCGGCGTGGTAGGGATGCTCCGAGGGCTCGATGTTCGCGAGGAAGTTCGCATAGACAACGGCGTGGAGCAGCGGCGCGACCGGGCGCAGCAGGTTCAGCGCGGTGGCCGGGTCGCTGCCCGGCACGCTGGTCCTCCATTGCTGCTGCCAGGCGTCCAGCAAGGGTCTGGCCAGCGCGGCGTCGAGGTCATCGACCATACGCAGCGCGTCGAACCCGGGGTTTCCGATGAACGCGTCGCCCCAGTCGAGGATGACCGGCGGGCACCGGCCGCCGGGCAGGTTTCGGACGTTGCCGGGATGGAAGTCCTCGTGGACGAGGGTGTCGGGCAGGCCGCAGCGGCGGACCGCCGCGAGCCGGACGTCGAGTCCGTCCAGCAGTGTCCGCAAGCCCACCACGCCCTCGCCGTAGTGGGCGGCCACGGCCCGGATCCGGTCAGCGAGTAGGGCGTCGCGCAGGTCCGGCACACCGGCGGCGATCAGGTCCTCGACCGCGTCGACGGCGCGGAGCTGGATGGTGTGCAGCAGGGCGACCATGGCATAGCGGTCCTCAACCGGTGCGGAGAACCGGTCCTCGCCCGGGGTATGCGCGAGCAGTTGCCGGCCCTCGCCGTCGGCGGCCAGCAGCGTCGGCGCCGAGCCACGCAGGGACGCGGTGAGCCAGGCCAGAACCGCGGTCTCCTGCCGCAGGAAGCGCGGCAGGTGCTTGAGCCACACTGTGGTTGGTGCCGTGTCACCGCGCCCGGCGATGTCCAGCTGCCAGATCCCGGACAGATTCCAGGTTTTGCGCTGAGCGACGGCGACCGGTGCGTCATGGCCCAGGCGGCGCAGTTCGTCCGCCGCCCAGCGCAGGCTGGCGTCCGGTCCACCGGGCTGCGCGTACGGCGCGCGCAGCGGATGCGGGCACAGATCGACGGTGGCCGGCGACAGCGGCACCCGGACCGCCGGCGGACCGTCGACCTGCGCCAGGTAGGACACCGCCCCGCCTGGTGGGGCCGGCCGCTCGCTCGCCACCAGGCGCAACACCGTGACAGCAACGCCGTAGCGCTCCCGCGCCATGGCGACCAACTCGCCAACCTCCGGCCACCACGGGGACACGACATCGAACGGTGGCAGCGCGCCCAGCACCGCACCGCCACCATCGACCAGAATCGTCGTTACTCTGCGTGACATAGCCATGACGCTACCCTCTCCCACCGCGGCCGGGCACCTCATTTCGGGCGACCGACGCCAACTCCCCCCGCGGCCGGCGCACTCGGCGATCGGCCGACGCCGCATCATCGGCGGGGCAGTCTCGACGGTGGCGCTGCCGGATCGACCACGTCGGAGGCGGTGCGGCCCGTTCGACGCGCTCACTGCGAAGTGGACCCCTGGTTGCGTTTCAGGGCATCGTCCAGAAGCATCCACCGCATGGACCACACATCGATGTTGACGGATGACAGGTCACCGGGTCGCCCGGTGACCTCTCGAAACCGACCGGGCCGACGGGCCGTCGGCCCACTCATCGCCGTCGTCGCGGCGCTGGCCCTGCCGCTGCTCTCACCCGCCACCCCGGCTACGGCGTCGCCAGCCGCCGCGGCGTCGCCGCCGGCTGCGGCCGCGTCCTCGGCGGCACCGTGGACCGGCGCCTGGGCGACCAGCCCACAACGCATGGTCGGCCCGACGTTCTCCCGACAGACGCTGCGCATGCTGGTCCATCCGACACTCGGTGGGACGTCGTTGCGAATCCGGCTCACCAACAGGTTCGGCGCCAAGGACGTCACCTTCGGCGCGGTCAGCGTGGCCCGGGCTACGGCGTCCGGGTCGGCCGACCTGGTCGACGGAACCAGCCGGAGCGTCACCTTCCACGGCCGGCGCTCGGTAACGGTCAAGGCGGGCACCCAGCTCTTCAGCGACCCCGTGCCGCTGGGCATCGCGTCCGGTCAGGACCTGGCGGTCGACCTGTACGTCACCGCCGGGGGCGACGCCGCCGCGATCACCGGTCACGACGGTGCCCAGGGCACCCAGTTCGTGGCGGCCGGCAACCAGGTCGGCGGGGCGGCCGCCGCGTTCACCGGCACGGTCAATTCGTGGTTCTGGTTGAGCGGCGTCGACGTACGGCCCGCCCGCGCCGTTCGGGGCAGCATCGTGGCCCTCGGGGACTCGATCACCGACGGCGCGTACACCACCTGGAACGGCAACGACCGCTGGACGGACAACCTCGCCGACCGGCTGCAGGCACTTCCCGCCGCCAGGCAGTTCGGGGTGCTCAACCACGGCATCGGCGGCAACCAGATCCTCACCGACCGGACCGACTGTTGCGGCGCGGGCACCAGCGTCTCCGCCCTCAACCGGGAACGTCAGGACGTCCGGCTCCAGACCCGCGTCAAGTACCTGATCCTCGCCGAGGGCATCAACGACATCGGCTTCAACGCCGACGCCGACGCCCTCATCGCGGGGATGAGGACCATCGCGAGGCGGGCGCACGCGGCCGGCATTCGGGTGATCGGGGCGACGATCACGCCGTACGGCTGCGACTCCGGTTGCTTCGGCGCCGAGCAGGAGGCCACCCGCCAGAAGGTCAACACGTGGATACGGACGAGCCGGGTGTTCGACGGCGTGGTGGACTTCGACGCGGCGGTGCGCGACCCGCAGAACCCCAGCCGGCTGCTCCCCGCCTACCAGGCCGACTTCCTGCATCCCAACATCGCCGGCCAGCAGGCGATGGCCGACTCCATCAACCTGAACCTGTTCCGCTGATCAACCGCACCCCCGGTCGACCTTCCGGGGCCCGCGGCGTCTTCGCCGGCGGGCCTCGGAAGCGGCCTCGGGCCCCCGGGCGCTGGCCTCTGGCAGGATGGCCAGGGTGGACCCAGACACTGGAGCCGTGGACGCCCCGCGCGTACGGGTGACCTGATCCCGAACCGCCCCGCGACGCACCCACCCCCGATGAAGCGCCACCCGGCTGGAGTTGCTGCGGATCTGCTTCGACCAGTCGCTGGCCGCCGACGCGACGTACGTCGTCATCGCCGCCACCCCGCTGTCCGCTCTGGACGATCGCGGCTACCGCACGTGCAGCTCGCCGCCGGTGTCGTCGAACTGCGGCGGCACCTCGGCGGCGGACCCGGCGCCCCGGTCGCCCTCCGCCCGGTCATTCCCCGCCTCGGAGCCTCCTGACCGCTCGTCGGTGGTCATCCGCCCCCGGGCCTGAGGGACCCCGCAACAGCCTTTGCTCTGCTTCCCCCGAGGAATCACCCGCTGTCCGGATAACGGACGCCAGGTGATTCCTCCAGGGAAGCAGAGCAAAGCGTGCCGGCAGGTAGTTCCCCGCCGGCACGCCCTGCACGGAAGGTCACGACGTCAACACGGCAGGCACCGTCGACCGGTGGACCGCAGGCGGCGCTGGCTGGTCCAGGTTGAGGACGCGTTCTCCATCACCGGTCGACGTACCGTGGTCGGCCGGGTGCCAGGAACCCTGACCCCCGGGCCTGAGGTGCTCCGCGACGTCGGGTCACCGGCCGTCGATACGCAGCTCCGGACCCGGCTTCCCGGGCGCGGCGAACCAGGCGGGCGCCTCATCGTCGAGTGCCGTTCGGATCCGCAGCAGCTGGAACGCGTCGAGTTCGGGGAGCGCGTCCAGCGCGAACCATCCGACCGCGATCGACTCGTCGTCGTTGACCCGGGCTTCGCCGGCAACCGCCTGACACCTGAACCAGGTGTTGACCATCTGGCAGAGGTCCCCGTTCGGATAGGTCACCTCATGCAGGGCCACCCCGGCGAGGCGATCGACCCGGGCTCGCACGCCGGTCTCCTCGTAGATCTCCCGCAGGATCGTCTGAGCGGGTTGTTCACCGGGGTCCATCATGCCGGCGATGAGCGTCCAGCGGTGATTGTCGCTGCGCTGCCCGAGCAGGATCTCCCCGCGGTCGTTGCAGACGACGGCGCTGACCGTGGGGAACATCAGCAGCTGGTGCCCGACCCGGGCACGCAGGTTCCGAACGTATGGCGACATGGGCACCAGGTGAACCTAGTCGCCGGACGCCAGCCGCGGCGCCGACGGCGCCGCGCGTCGGCCGGGGCAGCGCCGAAATGCGGGCGACAGCCACCACGGGTGATAGGGCAGCATGGTGCCCGTGGAGGTACGGGGAGCTGCGCGGTTTCTGTGGTGGTTGGGGTGGCAGGTCAGGGGTCGGGTGGCACTCGGCGCGATGTTCGGGTCGCTGTGGTTCATGAGCCTGGCGTTCACCCCGTACCTGATTTCCCAGGCGATCGACCGCGGCCTGGCGCCGCGTCGTCCCGGTGTGCTGGCCGGTTGGGCGGCGGCCCTGCTGGTCGTCGGGGTGGCCAGCGCGGCGTTGGGCATCATGCGGCACCGCAGCATGACGAAGCTGCGGCTGGGCGCCGCGTTGCGCACGGCGGATCTGGTGATGACCCACGCGACCCGGCTCGGCGCCGCGCTACCGCGGCGGATCACCTCGGGTGAGGTCCTGACCATCGGGATCTCGGATGTGTGGACGGTCGGCCGGGCGATGAACGTCGGCGGGGTGGGGGTGGCGTCGATGGTGGCGTACGTCGTCGTCGCCGTGCTGCTCTCGCGCACCTCGGCGATCCTCGCGGTGGTGGTCCTCGCCGGCGTGCCGGTGCTCGCGCTGATCGTCGGGCCGCTGCTGCACCGCACCCAGCGCGCCGGCCTGCGCTACCGGGACCGGCAGGGGGAACTGAACGCCCGGCTGGTCGACGTGCTCGGCGGCCTGCGCATCCTCAATGGACTGGGCGGCAAGGAGACCTACCTCGGCCGCTATGAGCGGGAGTCGGCACGGTTGCGTGACCTGGGTTACCGGGTGGGCGGGCCGTCGAGCTGGATCGGGGCGCTGGGTGACGGTCTGCCGGTGGTGTTCCTGGCGGTGGTGATCTGGCTGGCCGCGCGACTCGCGGCGGCGGGCGAGCTCACGGTGGGTGAGCTCGTTGCCGTGTACGGATACACCGCCATGCTGGCCATCCCGGTCGGCGTCATGATCTTCTGCGCCTTTGACGTGACCCACGGGCTGGTCGCCGCCCGCCGGGTGGTCGACTTCCTGCGGCTGCCGCTGCACGACCCCTCCGGCGGCTCAGGGCCCGCCACCCCGGCCACCCTGCGGGATCCGGATTCCGGCGTCTTCGCCGAGCCGGGCCGGTTGACCGCCGTCGCGGGGGCCCGTCCGGACGACGCCGCCGCGGTGATCGACCGCCTCGGCCGGTACGGCCCGACCGACGCGACCTGGGGTGACCGGCGACTGGCCGACGTCGCGCAGGGCGAGGTGCGGTCCCGGATCCTGGTCGCGGAGCCTGACGCCGACCTGTTCGCCGGTCCGCTGCGTGAGGTGGTGGCGGCGGGCGGCGAACCCGACGACGAGCGGGTCGGCCGGGCGGTCGACACCGCCGTCGCCCGGGACGTGGCGGCCGACCTGGGCCGTCGGGTCGAATGGGGTGGGCGGAACCTGTCCGGCGGGCAGCGGCAGCGGGTCCGGCTGGCCCGGGCCGTCCACGCGGACCCGGAGATGCTGCTCGCCGTCGAGCCGACCTCGGCGGTGGACGCGCACACCGAGGCGGCGATCGCCGAACGGCTCTGCGCCGCCCGGGCCGGCCGCGGCACCCTCGTGGCGACCACGTCACCGGTCCTACTCGACCGCGCCGACATCGTGCACTACCTGGTCGACGGTCGGGTCGCCGCCTCCGGTACGCACCGGGAGCTGCTGGCCGCCCAGCCCGGTTACCGCGCCCTGGTCACCCGGGCCTTCGGTGCCGACGCATGACGTCGGTCCTTCCGGTCGCCGACCAACGCCTGGTCTGGCGGGCCGCGCTGCGGCTCGTCGCCGCGGATCGCCGGTCGGTGGTCGCGATGATATCGATCAATGCCCTGGCCGCGCTGGCCGGTCTGGGCGGCCCCTGGCTGCTGGGCCGGATCATCGACACCGTCGCCGGCGGGGGCGACGCCGGCCAGGTGAACCGGCTGGCCCTGGCGGTGCTGTG
>DASVVF010000641.1:0-4922 GCA_036386695.1 Catenuloplanes sp.
GGTGGACTTGCCCGACCCGGAGGGGCCCAGCAGGGCCAGCGTGCACCCCGGGGCGACGAAGCCCCGCAGCGCGTCGAGCCCGTCACCACGGTGGGCGCTGACCGCGAGCACCCCCACCCCCGGGGCCAGTTGCCCGATCTGGGCGGCCAACGCCGCCGGGTCGGCCGCCGTGTCGCACTTGGTCAGCACCACCAACGGCCGGGCACCGGACTCCCAGGCCAACGCCAGCAGCCGCTCGATGCGCCCGGCGTCCGGGCTCGGGTGCACCGACTCGACCACCGCGGCGGTGTCCACGTTGGCGGCCAGGATCTGCCCGACCGCGTCCTTGTCCGCGGTGCGTCGCACGATGGCCGTCCGGCGGGGCAACACGGCGTCGACGGTGTGCCGGTCGTCGGGCCAGTGGCGCACCACCACCCAGTCACCGGCGCAGGGCAGGGCCACCGGATCGCGCACGGCGCCGGCCAGGACCGCACCGGACAGGCTGGCGCGTACGGCGCCGTCGGCGCCGAGCACCGTACAGACGCCCCGATCGGCGCGCAGCACCCGGGCCGGGCGGCGCTCGGCGGCCCGCAGCGGCCGGTAGCTGGCGGCGAGGGACTCGTCCCAACCCAGGGACCGCAGGTCAAACGTCATCGAACCCTCTGAAAGTGGAGTGCGCCGCGGCCGAGGCCGTCAGGCGCGGGTACGGACGGCGGACAGCAGGAACGGGACGGCCATGGTCGGCATCTGTTCCACCTCCTCGCCGGGGTTCCGGATCGACGCGTCTGGGCCGACGATACGGCCGGGACCACTTCGCGCGGTAGCGATTTCCGGTGCCCGGCCGGGGTGCCGGCCCACTATGGTCGACGACGTGACTGTTGACCCCCTCGCACTCATGGCGGAGGTGGACCGCGCGACCCAGCGGTTGCTGCACTCCGTCGCGCGGCTCGACGACGACGCGATCGCCGCGCCCTCCCTGCTGCCCGACTGGTCGCGGGCACGTGCTGGCCCACCTGGCCCGGCACGCCGACGGCTGTACCAACCTGCTGGCCGGCGCCCGCACCGGCCAGCAGGCCGCCCAGTACGCCAGCGTCGCGGCCCGCGCCGCCGACATCGAGACCGGCGCGCCCCGCCCGGTCGCCGCCCATCTCGACGACCTGCGCGCCTCGGCGGCGCGGTTCGCGGACGCGGCCGACGCGATGCCGGCCGAGGCGTGGGCGGTGACGGTGCGGCCCACCACCGGGTCCCCCCGACCGGCCGCCGCCCTGGTGTGGGGGCGGCTGCGCGAGGTGGAGGTGCACCACGTCGACCTGGCCTTGGGTTACCGCCCCGACGACTGGACGACCGCCTTCAGCCAGCGCCTGCTGCGCGAGCTCGTCCACCAGCTCGACGCCCGCCCGGAGACCACCGCGCTGGTCCTGCACCCCACCGATCTGGACCACCCGCTGACCATCGGCGGCGGACCCGACGCCCGGCAGGTGTCGGGCCCCAGCGCCGAGCTGGCCGCCTGGCTGGCCGGGCGCAGCGCCGGCGAGACACTGGTCTTCTCCCCCGCCGGTGCGCCGCCGAGCCCGCCGCGGTGGCTCTGACCGGCACCCGGACCCCGACACCGCCGAGCCGACAGGTAGGAGACGACCGCTGTGCCGTACACCGGAGAGGTCACCCCGGGCGGGCCGCCCGCGGTCCGCGAGCTGGACGCCCTGACCATCACGAAGGTGTCGGTCGGGCCGATGGACAACAACGCGTACCTGCTGTGCTGCCGGCGGACCGGCGAGAAGCTGCTGATCGACGCGGCGAACGAGGCGCCGCGGCTGCTGGCGCTGGTCGGCGCCGGGCTGGCGACGGTGGTGACCACGCACCGGCACCAGGACCACTGGATGGCGCTGGCGGAGGTGATCGCGGCGACCGGGGCCCGGCCGGTCGCGCACGCCGCCGACGCCGCCGAGCTGCCGGTGCCGGCCGAGACGGTGGCCGACGGCGCCACCGTCACGGTCGGCGGCAGCCACCTGGAGGTGATCCATCTGGTCGGGCACACCCCGGGCTCGATCGCGCTGCTCTACCCGGACCCCGCCGGGGTGGCGCACCTGTTCACCGGCGACTCGCTGTTCCCCGGCGGCCCGGGGCGGACCACCGACCCCGCCGACTTCGCGTCGTTGATGGACGACCTGGCGGAGAAGATCTTCGGGCGGCTGCCGGACGACACCTGGTTCTACCCGGGTCACGGCCGCGACAGCACGCTGGGCCGGGAACGCCCGGCCATCGGGCAGTGGCGGGCCCGGGGCTGGTAGCCCCGCACCGGCGGTCCCGGCGGTCCGGGGCTGGGTAGCCCGCACCGGCGGTGGCCGGGTACCAGCGCTGGCGGGTTCCAGCGGTGGCGGGTTCCAGCGCTGGCGGGTTCCAGCGCTGGCGGGTTCCAGGGCTGGCGGGTTCCAGGGCTGGCGGGTTCCGGGGCTGGCGGGCTGGTCCGGGCTCCGGCTGGTGGACTATTCAGGCGTGGGGCCGGACCGGCGATCCGGCGACCCGCTCGGCGAAACCCCCTAGGAGCGCAAGTGGAACCGCGAGCGCACGACCCGTACCGGTGGCAGCCATCGCCGGAGCGGCCGGCCGAGCCGTGGCCGCCCGGCGGCCCGGGCCTGCCGGGCTGGCTGGAGGAGCGGCTGTTCGACCAGCGGATCGTGATGATCCGTGGGTCGCTGACCGGGACGTCGGCCACCCAGACGGCCGCCGCGTTGCTGACCCTGGACGCCCTGGGCACCGATCCGGTCCAGTTGCACGTGGCCAGCGCCGATGGTGAGCTGGTCGCCGCGTTCACGGTGATCGACGCCCTGGACGCGATGAGCGCCCCGGTGCACGCGGTGGTGACCGCGCAGGCCGGCGGGGCGGTGATCGGCGTGCTGGCCGCGGCCGACCGGCGGCTGGCCTACCGGCACGCCCGCCTGCACCTGATCGAGCCCCGGGCGTCGGCGGTCAGCGGTACCGCCGACGTGGTGGCGGCCGCCGCCGGCCAACACCTGCGCGAGTTGGAGGAGCTGGTGCTGCGCGTCGCGGCGGTGACCGGGCAGACCCGCAGCCGGGTGGAGGACGACCTGTCGGCGGGGCGCATCCTGAGCTCGGCGGAGGCGCTGGCCTACGGTCTCATCGACGCGGTCGTCGGCGACGGGGACCGGTGACCACCCGCCCCCCGCAGGCGGTTACCGGTCGTAGCGGTAGAGGTTGTAGCGCCGCATGATGTTGATCAGGTTGGTCGCGTACGTCGGCGAGGTCGCGTAACCGGCCTTGTGGATCTCCTGGGCGAACCGGTTCGGGTTGTTGACGTGCGCGAACGCCGGCCGGTACCGGGGATTGACCCGCAGGAAGTAGCCGTGGTCGGCGAACGAGCCGGCGGCGCTGCGGTACGCCCGGAACGTCGCCGACGTGCGGTAGCACCCGCCCCGGCCGCACTCGTACGTCGGGTACGACCGGCACCCCACCGCGATGGTGCCGGGATTGCCGAAGCACTTGATCCCGAAGAAGTTGTGGTCCCGCCGGGTCAGCCCGCTGCGCGCCCAGCCGGATTCCAGGATGGCCTGCGCGATGGTGACCGACGCCGGCACCTGGTACTGGCGCCGACCGGCCCGGGCCGGCTCGCCCACCCGGGCGAGGAACGCCTCCGCGCCCACCGGCGGGATGGTCGGCGGCTGCTGCCCGCAGAACGGCATGGACGGGGTTCCCGGGTGCCAGGCGACGAAGGCGTCGGAGACGTACTGCCCGCCGGTCAGCCGGTCCCACGCCGAGCTGGTCCGTACGCTGCCGCGGATCTGCTGGCCCCAGGCCTGGCAGACGATGCTGAGCCGGGTGCCGCTGCGCAGGGCACCCAGCACCCGTGTGGTGGTGCCGGGACCGGAGCGCATGTTCACCGGACCGGCCGGGTTGCGTACGGTGGCGGTGGTCGCACTGGCCCCCCGGCACCACGGCACGATGGGCCGCCGTGGCGTCCACCGGACGTAGGCGTCGCTGACGTAGCTGCCGTCGAACAGGCGGTTCCAGTACGGGGTCCGGCGCACGTTGCCGACGACGTACTGCCCGTACACCTGGCAGTTGATCGACAGGCCGGTGCCGTGCGGCAGTGACCTGACCAGGCGGTCGACCGTCGACGCGGCGGAGCGGGAGTTCAGCGGGCCGCCGCCGGCGCTGACGTAGGCCCGGGTGGCCGCCGCGGCGGGGGTGGCGACGACCAGCCCGGCCACGGTGACGATCAACGCGCTCACGGTGGTCGTGACGCAGCGGACAACCCAGCGCATACCGTTTCCCCCCGTTCGGGTGCCGTCGCTCGACACCGCCCCGCAAGAGATGTTATTTGCGCAGAACGAGAGGTGAGTCCTATTTGTGATAATCGGTGGTGCCGGTCGCCGCGATCACCGGCAACACCACCGCGGACGCCCGACGCGGGTCATGGAAGACCTCCCGCTCCCCCGCCCGCAGGGCGACCGCCGAGCCGAGCGCCTCACCGGTACCCGGATTGCGGGCATAGCGGGGATGCGCACCACCGCTGACCTGCAAACGGATCCGATGACCGACGGCGAACCGGTGCGCCGCGGGCCACAGCACCACCGGGACCCGCAGCACCGCCTGCCGTCGACCGGAAAGCGACCCGGCCGCACCCGGACAAACCCGTCGCAGACATTGACCGACCGGCCGGACGGCTCCACGTCACACACCCGCACGAACACATCGAAGTACGCCAGCTCGCTGCGCACGTACACCTCGGCCCGGACCGGACCGACCACCTCCACCGGGGCGGCCAACACCCCGCCGGTGTACGTCAACACGTCGGCGCGCGCCTCCACCGCCCGGTTGTCCACCGGACCGGCCCGCTGCGCCACCAGCACCGGGCCGCCCGGCGACGGCGTCGGGTCGGCGGGGTCGTACCGGAACCGGTCCGGGTCCGCGCCGGCCGGCACGGC
>DASVVF010000642.1:0-3805 GCA_036386695.1 Catenuloplanes sp.
CGCCACGCCCGTCCAGATGGGACCGGCCGCCTGCCCGAGCAGCGATTCGAGCCGCCGCGCGACGCTGTCGGCGTGCTCGTGGACCTCCCGGAACGCGTACGCCACCTGGCGTACCCCGTCGACGTCTCCGGGCGCCGGGTCACCGCCGAGGGCCTGCCAATCCACGCCGAGTCGTTCCTTCCCTGTCAGCCCGGGGCCGGACGGCCCGGCGCGGCGGCGGCGCTGAGGGCGGCCTCCGACTGCTGGTACGCGGTGATCGCGTCGGTGAGGCCGACGACGCACTGGGTCAGCTCGGCCTGGATCCGCTCCCGGCCGTCGCGCCAGCCGGCCACGAACTCGTCGACGGCCGCGGCGACCCGCGCGTCGCCCAGGACGGCCGCATCAGCGCGCAGGCCGCCCCCGCCGACCGCCGCCAGCTCGGCCCGGACAGCATCGAGTTCGGCGCGCAGGTTCGTCAGCGCCTCCAGGTCGACGTGCAGGTCGACGGCTCCGCAGGCACTCATCGGGTGGTCAGCGACCGGCCGCGGCGGCGATCGTCTGTTCCGTTTCCTCGTACTGGTTGGCCGCCGTGTCGAGGAAGGTGCCGATGCCCTGCATGCCCTCCTGTAGCTGGGCCGCGCCCCGCTGCCACTCGTCCCACAGGCTCTGGAACCCGTCGGAGGCGCTGCCCCGCCACCGCCCGGCAAGGTCACGGACCTGTGCGGTCAACTGCTGGACGAGGTCGTCGACGTTGGCCGCGCCCTGCTTGACGGCGGTCGCCTGCTGGCGCAGCTCCGCGGACTCGACGTCGATCAGCGCCATGTGCACTCCTCAGCTCGGTGCTTCCGTAGCACCATCATTGCGACATCCAGCCCAATAGCAAGCACCTGACCGGTTAGAGCCCTTAGCGGAAAAGAGGTCGTAAACCGTACGAACGTCGGCGCGTCGCCGGCGGCTTCCCGTGTGAACCGCGTCCCGCCGCCACCGGGGCTAGGTCGGTTGGCCGGCGGTGAAGCGGCGCAGCCGCAGGCTGTTGGCCACCACGAACACCGACGAGAACGCCATCGCCGCCCCGGCGATCATCGGGTTGAGCAGTCCGGCCGCCGCCAGGGGCAGGGCGGCGATGTTGTAGGCGAACGCCCAGAACAGGTTGCTCTTGATGATCCGCAGGGTGCGCCGCGACAGCCGGATGGCGTCGACGGCGGCCATCAGGTCGGCGCGGACCAGGGTGAGGTCGGCGGCTTCGATCGCGACGTCGGTGCCGGTGCCCATGGCCAGGCCGAGGTCGGCCTGGGCGAGGGCGGCGGCGTCGTTGACCCCGTCGCCGACCATCGCGACGACCCGGCCCTGCTCCTGCAGCCGTTTGACGACGTCGACCTTGTCGGCCGGGAGCACCTCGGCGATCACCTGGTCGATGCCGACCTGCGCGGCGACGGCCCGGGCGACCGTGGTGTTGTCGCCGGTGAGCAGCACCGGGGTCAGGCCCAGCCGGCGCAGTGCGGCGACGGCCTGCCGGCTGGTCGGTTTGGCCACGTCGGCGACGGCCAGCACGCCGCGCGCCTGCCCGTCCCAACCGACCATGACCGCCGTCCGTCCGGCGCCCTCGGCGGCGTCGGCCGACCGCTCGACCTCGACCGGCACCTCCAGACCGGTCCGTCGCAGCAACTGGGCCCGGCCGACGACGATGTCGCGTCCCCGCACCGTGCCGCGGACCCCGAGCCCCTGCTCGTTGCCGAAGTCCGACACCGGCGGCAGGGGGCCGAGCCGCTGCGCCGCGGCGGCGGCGACGGCCTGCGCGACGGGATGCTCGGACGCGGCCTCCAGCGCCCCGGCCAGGCGCAGCACGTCGTCGGGGTCCTGCCCGTCGGCGGCCACGACGTCGACCAGGGTCATCCGGCCGGTGGTGACGGTGCCGGTCTTGTCCAGCACCACCGTGTCGACCTTCCGGGTCGATTCCAGGGCCTCCGGGCCCTTGATGAGGATGCCGAGCTGAGCCCCCCGCCCGGTGCCGACCAGCAGGGCGGTGGGTGTGGCCAGCCCCAGGGCGCACGGGCAGGCGATGATGAGGACGGCGACAGCGGCGGTGAACGCCGTGCTGAGCCCCGCGCCGGTGCCGATCCACCAGCCCAGGGTGGCCACCGCCAGGGCGATGACGATCGGCACGAACACCCCGGAGATCCGGTCGGCGAGGCGTTGCACCGGCGCCTTGCCGGTCTGCGCCTGTTCCACCAGCCGGGCCATCTGCGCCAGCTGGGTGTCCGATCCGACCCGGGTGGCGCGCACCACCAGCCGCCCACCGGTGTTGCCGGTGGCTCCCACCACGGCGGCGCCGGGGCTGACCTCCACGGGCACGGACTCACCGGTCAGCATGCTGGCGTCGATGGCCGAGGAGCCATCCTCCACCACGCCGTCGGTGGCGATCTTCTCACCCGGCCGCACGACGAACCGGTCCCCGACGATCAGCTCACCGACCGGGACCCGGACCTCCGTGCCGTCGCGCAGGACGCCGACGTCCTTGGCGCCGAGCTCGAGCAGGGCCCGTATCGCGGCGCCGGCGCGGCGCTTGGACCGGGCTTCGAAGTACCGGCCGGCGAGGATGAACAGGGTGACCCCGGCGGCGGCTTCCAGGTAGATGTTGCCCGCCCCGTCGGTGCGGCCGATGTCCAGGCTGAACGGGTGGGTCATCCCGGGGGTGCCGGCGGTGCCGAGGAACAGCGCCCACAGCGACCAGCCGAACGCGGCCAGGGTGCCCATCGAGACCAGCGTGTCCATGGTCGCGGCGCCGTGGCGCAGGTTCGTCCAGGCGGCCCGGTGGAACGGCAGCCCGCCGTAGACCACGACCGGGGCGGCCAGGGTCAGCGACAGCCACTGCCAGTTGGTGAACTGCCACGCCGGCACCATGGCCAGGGCCACCACCGGCACGGTCAGCACCAGCGACACCCACAGCCGGGTCCGCAGGGCGCGCAGTTCGTCGACGGGCTGGGCCTGCTCGGCCGGGTCGTCGGTCGCGCGCTTCGGCGGGGGGAGGTGGGCGGTGTAGCCGGTCTTCTCCACCGTGGCGATGAGGTCGGTCGGGGTCACGTCGTCGGCGAAGCTGACACTGGCCTTCTCGGTGGCGTAGTTGACCGTGGCCGTGACGCCGTCCATGCGGTTGAGCTTCTTCTCGATCCGCGAGGCGCAGGAGGCGCAGGTCATGCCGCCGATGGACAACTCGATCCGGTTCGGGGCCGTCGGCAACGGCCGGGCGACGGATGCCATGACTGGTTCTCCTTACCCGTGGGTGTGGTCGGTGTCGCCGTGCCCGGCGGACGAGGTGGGCGTCGGCTCCTGCGGCGCCGGCCGGGTGGGGGCGGCGACGGACGGCCCGGCGACGGCGGTGAACTCGGCGGTACGGACCCGCCCGCCGTGTTGGAAGTCCAGGAACAGCCGGTAGGCGCCGGCCGACGGGACCTCGGCGTGGAACGTGACCCGCGGGCCGGCCGGGGTCCGCCCGTCACCCGGGGCGCCGTCCGGGTGGACATGCAGGTACGCCAGGTCGCCGGCGCGCAGGGCCACCAGGTGCCCGTAGGCGCCCAGGTACGGCTGCAGGTCTGTCACCGGCCCGCCGTCCCTGCTGACAGACAGGGTGAGCTTTGACGACGTGCCGGGCACCAGGTCGCCGTCGAGGGTGACGGTGTACCCGTCCACGGTCGCGGTCCGCGCCGCGGCCGGCAGGACCACCGGTCGGTAATCCCCGGGTGCCGGCACGTCGACGCCCAGGGTCAGACCCGCCGGACGGCCGGCGGGGCGGAAGTCGGCGAACACGCGGTACTGCCCGGGCGCGGCG
>DASVVF010000643.1:0-5114 GCA_036386695.1 Catenuloplanes sp.
GTGGCCGCTGTCAGCGCCGCTGTGCAACGGTGAGTTGACGGTGATCGCCTGAACGACCGGCAGCCAGCCGCGTAGGTGGTTGCAGACCTGCACGGCGAGTTCCCGGTCGGGTACGTCGACGTGCACGTGGCAGCCGCAGACCGCCGGATCGGAGGCGATCGGGCCGTAGCAGTCGGCCAGTGCCCGGTCTGCCGACCGCGGCGGGTCGGGCCACTGTGGATCATCGATCGGGGTGGCGCCCACCGCGACCAACCGCGCGCCGGCCGCCGCGGCCGCCTCGGCGGCACCGCGCCGGTGGGCGATCAGGTGCCGGCCGAGATCCAGCAGGTTGTCGCAGGCCGGCGTGACGATCTCGACCATGCTGTGGCGCCGCCCCGGCCGGCTGCGGGTCCGCAGCGGGTCGGCCAGTTCGCCGCACAGCCGCCCGGCCACCGGCGCGTTCTGCCCGGTACGGGGGTCGAGCAGCAGGAATTCCTCGGCGACCGCGACGATCAACGCGTCGGGGTGCCGCGGGTCGGATCCGGCGCTGGCGCCGGCGGCACGGTACACGATGGTGTGACGCCGTCTCTGCGAAGGGCCGCAGGCGAGGGGCGCGCGGCCGGGTCGGCCGGGTTCCCCGATCCCCGCCATTCAAACGTCCCGATCGTCGGCAAAAGTCATCGATGTATTGACATGAGTCCATAACTGGCTACCGTGACTGCATCCGGGCGGCCGTGACCCGCGGCCAGTCGGGCCACAGCGGTGACCGTGAGCCGATCGTCTCGCGGCGCCGACCGGTCCCGTAACCGGGACGAAGGGATTTCATGCCATGCTGAGAAGGATCGCCTCCACCGTAGCGACCAGCGTGCTCTGTGCTGGGATGCTCGCCACCGCGTCGCCGGCTACCGCCGGGCCCGCCCCCGCCGGGCCGGGCGGCGTCGCCTCGACGGACGTGCTCACCGCCCTGCAACGGGACCTGCGGCTGAGCCCCGCCCAGGCCCGGGCCCGGCTGGCCATGGACGTCACGGCCGGGAGCCTCGAACAGAGCCTGCGCGCCAGCCTCGGCGCCAAATTCGGTGGCGCCTGGATCAACCCGGCCGGTGATCAGGTCGTGGTGGCGGTCACCGACGCCGCCGCGGCGACCGCGGCCGCTTCCCGGGGCGCCCGGGTGCAGCTGGTCCAGCGCGGCGAGGCCGAGTTGACCGCCGTCAAGGACCGGCTGGACGGCCAGCTCGCCGCCGCCCCGGCGGGCGTGACCGGCTGGTACGTCGACGTCGCCAGCAACACCGTCGTGGTCGAGGCCCTGCCGTCGGCCACGTCAGCCGCCCGGGCGTTCGTCGGGCGCGCCGGCGCGCCGGCCGCCGCCGTCCGGGTGGCCACCACCGCCGAGCAACCCCGCACCCTTTACCACATCAACGGCGGGGACGCCTACTACATGGGCGGGCGGTGCTCCGTCGGCTTCTCCGTCAACGGCGGCTTCGTGACGGCCGGGCACTGTGGCAGGCCGGGCACCGCCACCCAGGGCTACAACCGGGTGGCGCAGGGGACCTTCGCCGGCTCGTCCTTCCCGGGCGACGACTACGCGTGGGTGCGTACCAACGGCAGCTGGGAACCGCGCGGCTGGGTGGCCGGGTACAACGGCCAGTGGTACCCGGTGCGGGGTTCCAGTGAGTCCCCGGTCGGGGCCGCGATCTGCCGGTCCGGCTCCACCACCGGGTTGCGGTGCGGCACCGTACAGGCCAAGAACCAGACCGTGCGGTACCCGCAGGGTGCGGTCGCCGGCCTGACCCGGACCAACGCCTGCGCCGAACCGGGCGACTCCGGCGGCGCCTGGCTGACCCACGACCAGGCCCAGGGGGTCACCTCCGGCGGGTCGGGCAACTGCCGCACCGGCGGTACGACGTACTTCCAGCCGATCAACGAGATCCTCTCCCGCTACGGGCTGACCCTGGTGCGCGCCTGACCCCCGCCGGTACCCCGGCGCCAGAGCGGCGCGCTGTGGCGCCGGGGTACCGGCCTAGCCTGGCTCCGGTGCGGCCGCCGCCGGATCCACCGCGAGCACCAGGGTGAGCAGCTCGCCGAGCGCGGCGGCCAACCGGCCGTCGGCCAGCTCATAGCGGGTGCGCCGACCCTGTGGCGCGGCCACGACCAGGCCGCAGGAGCGCAGGCACGCCAGGTGGTTGGACAGGTTCTGCCGGCTGGTGCCGAGCATCTCGGCCAGCTCCGCCGGATACCCCGGCCCGTCGCGCAGCGCCAGCAGCAGCCGCGCCCGTATCGGATCGGACAGGGCCTGACCGAACCGAGCCAGCACCTGCCCATGCGTCAACCTCGCCACCCAACGACGGTACATCCGACCGTGTATCCATGTCACCACTCGGACCAGGGCGGCTCAGCGGGGTCGGGTGGTGAGCTCGCCGTAGAAGTTGTAGATCTTGTTGATCGCGGCGTCGAACTCATCCAGGTCCAGCGGCTTGGTCACGTAGGCGTTGGCATGCCGGGTGTAACTGGCGATGACGTCGTCGGGCTGGTTCGACGTGGTGAACATGACCACCGGGATGGTGCCCAGGTCCGGGTCGCTCTTGACCACCGCGAGAAGTTCGCGCCCGTCCATCCGCGGCATGTTGAGGTCGAGCAGGATCAGATCCGGCCGGGGGGCGTCCAGGCGGCCCGGCTCGCGGCGCAGGAACGCCAGTGCCTCCAGACCGTCGCTGGCGACATGCAGCCGCACGGTGGCGTGGTGGGCGGTGAACGCCTCGCTGATCAGGGCGATGTCAGCGGCATCGTCGTCGACGAGCAGCACCTCGTACGCCGCGGTGGGGGAGAGGCTCATGGCTGATCGGCTCCTGCCGGCGAAATGGTGGGTGCGGTGGTCAGCGCGATCAGGAGGCCGGCGACCTCGTCCAGGGGTATGACGTGGTCCACCACACCGCCACGGTCGATCGCGGCCTGCGGCATCGCCGGCTCGCTGGACGACTCCAGGCTGCCGGCGATGACGGTGCCGCCGAAGCGGTGCACGGCGGTGACACCGGTCGCGGCGTCGTTGCCGGTGCCGGACAGCACGACCGCGACAACCCGGGGGCCGGCCGCGATCGCCAGGGTGGTCAGCAGCAGATCCGCCGAGGGCCGGTACGGCGGCACGGTCCCGGACGGGATCAGCGCGACGGTCCCGGCGGCGTCGATCAGGGTGTGTTGACCGGACGGGGCCACCAGAACGCGCCCGGGGGACAGGACGTCCCCGTCGGCGGCGGCGTCGACCGTCAGCGCGGTCCGGGTGCTCAGGATGGCCGGTAGCTGGCTGGCCCGTTCCGGCTCCAGGTGTTGCAGGACGAGCACCGCGGCGGGCAGATCGGCCGGCAGCGTGGCGAGAACCGCCGTCAGGGCGCGCAGGCCACCGGCGGAACACACCAGCGCGATCACCGGGAAGTCGTTCATCGCGCACCGCCGGTGCGGGCCGGGCCCCGGGCGACGTGAAGGTGGCTCCGGCGCGGGACCCGCACCAGGCCCGGCCCGATCGTGGTCATGTGCGGATCGTACGGGAAGTCACCGCCGCCCAGCCGTTGCCGACCTACCGGGGGCTCCCACGGGCGGAACACCGCCACGACGTTTGGGTCCCCGACCGGGGAGGTACTTGGGGCCGGGGTGATGACGTTGAGTGACGGATACCGGTTCGTGGTGGTGGCCAACCGGCTGCCGGTCGATGAGGTCGTCGATGACAATGGGCAGCGGCGGTGGGGACGCAGTCCGGGCGGGTTGGTCAGCGCGTTGCAGCCGATCGTGCGCAGCTCCGGCGGGGCGTGGGTGGGCTGGACGGGTGGTACCGGTGAGGCGCCGGAGCCGTTCGAGGTCGACGGGATGCATCTGCGGGCGGTGCCGCTGAGCGCCGCCGACGTGGACCGGTACTACGAGGGCCAGTCCAACGCGACGATCTGGCCGCTGTTCCACGACGCCGTCGAGCAGCCGACGCACCGGCGCGACTGGCGGGAAGCGTACGAGGCGGTCAACCGCCGGTTCGCGCAGGCCGCCGCCGAGGTGGCCGCCCCGGACGCCACCGTGTGGGTGCACGACTATCAGCTGCTGCTGGTCCCGGCGATGCTGCGCGCCCTGCGTCCGGACCTGCGGATCGGGTTCTTCCTGCACATCCCGTTCCCACCGGTGGAGCTGTTCATGCAGCTCCCGCGGCGGGCGGACCTGCTGCGCGGGTTGCTCGGCGCGGACCTGGTCGGCTTCCAACGGCCGCTCGCGGCGCAGAACTTTCTCCAACTGACCGCCCGGCTGCTCAACCTGGACCCCAAGCAGGACCGGGTCGAGTACGAGGGGCGCGTCGTCACGGCGCGGGCCTTCCCCATCTCGATCGACGTCGGGGAGATCGAGGGCTTCGCCTCGGACCCCGCCGTGCAGGCCAGCGCCCGGCAGCTGCGCGACGAGCTGGGCGGTGACCGGCGCCTGCTGCTGGGCGTGGACCGCCTCGACTACACCAAGGGGATCGAACAACGGCTGGAGGCGTACGGCGAGCTGCTGGCCGAGGGCACGCTGTCGAACGACGACGTGGTGCTGGTCCAGGTCGCCACGCCGAGCCGGCTGCGGGTCGCCCAGTACCAACAGCTGCGGGAGCGGGTCGAGCGGGAGGTCGGCCGGATCAACGGCGAGTTCGGGGCCGTCGGCCGGGTCCCGGTGCACTACCTGTTCCAGTCACGTGACCGCGACGAGCTGGTGGCCCTGTACCTCGCCGCCGACGTCATGCTGGTCACCCCGCTGCGTGACGGGATGAACCTGGTCGCCAAGGAGTATGTGGCCGCCCGCCAGGACGAACAGGGTGCGCTGGTGCTCAGCGAGTTCACCGGCGCCGCGGCCGAACTCGACGACGCCTTCCTGGTCAACCCGCACGACACCGAGGACCTCAAGCAGGCGGTCATCGCCGCGCTGGGCGCCGACCGCGACGAGCTCGCCGCGCGGATGAGCCGGATGCGGGCACAGGTCTGCGCGCACGACGTGGACCGGTGGGCGCGCGAATTCCTCGACGCCCTCGGGGGGCCGGTCTGACGGGTCGCTGGCGACGACCCGCCAGTTTTGTGCAGGTCCCTGCCCAGGCGGCCGTTACATCAAATGCAGGCCGGTAAGGCCAGCGGCGGATCCCC
>DASVVF010000644.1:0-1818 GCA_036386695.1 Catenuloplanes sp.
CGATCTCCATGATGGCGATTGTCTCCTCTTCGGCCCCAGATCCTGGTACCGACCGGCCCTCAGGCGGGCCGTTCGCTGCCAAGATCGCGGATCGGGATCTACAGATCAGTAGGGTTTGCCGTCGGCGGCCGGGGCGCGGACGCGGCCTACCAGGCCGGCTACGGCGATTATCGTCGCGAGGTAGGGCAGCATGCTGAGGAACTGGCCGGGGACCGGGCTGCCGATGGTGCTCAGGAAGATGGCCAGCTTGTTGGCGAAACCGAAGAACAACGCCGCCGCCAGCGCCCCGTACGGGGTCCACCGTCCGAAGATCAGCGCGGCGAGCGCGATGAAGCCCGCGCCGGAGGTCATGTTCTTGGTGAAGTTGCCCGTCGCCACCAGCGTGAAGAACGCCCCGCCGGCGCCGGCCACCAGCCCGCCGAGCAGCACGTTGGTGTAGCGCAGCCCGCGTACCCGGACCCCGACGGTGTCGGCGGCGGTGGGATGCTCCCCGACCGCCCGGGTCCGCAGCCCCCACCGGGTCCGCGACAGCGCCAGGTGCACCACCACGACCAGCAGCAGGGCCAGATACACCAGCGGGTTGGTGTCGAAGAGCACCGGCCCGAGCACCGGGATGTCGGCCAACCCGGGAATCCGCCAGGCCGGCATCCGCGGCGGCTGGTTGAAGATGGCCGGGTCGGTCTGCATCAGCCGCTCGTAGAGGAACCCGGTCACCCCCACCGCCAGCAGGTTCAGCACGATGCCCACCACCACCTGGTCAACCAGGTAGCGGATCGCCAGCAGGCCGAGCAGCGCGGCGACCAGCAGGCCACCGACCGCGGCGCTGAGCAGGCCGACCCAGACGCTGGCCGCCATCGTGCCGACCATGGCCGCCCCGAACGCCCCCATCAGGAACTGGCCTTCGATTGCCACGTTCACCACGCCGGAGCGTTCGCACAGCACCCCGGCCAGCGCGCCGAGGATCAGCGGCAGGGCCAACTCCAGCGACCCGCTCGCCGTGTCGACCAACGGCATGAACTTGCCGGCCACCTGCCAGCACAGGAACGACAGGACGAAGGCCAGGATGGACAGCCCGAGCACGGTGGTGAACCAGCGGCGGGCCACCCCGGCGACCAGGACCGCGGCGGCGACCACCGCCAGGACCCCGAACCCGATCGCGCCGACCCGCCCGCTGATCGACAGGGCCGCCCCGCCGGCGTCCTCGCTGAGCGTGAAACGCGCCGCCGCGGTCGGCGCCAGCGCGCCGAACAGCGTGCTGGCGAGCAGGCCCAGCACCAGCAGGACGGCCCCGGTCCGGCGCTGCCGGTCCCAGAACCGACGCGGGACGGCGGCCACCGTCCGCTCCTCGTGCACCGTCGCGGTCGACATGTCACCAGCCCTTCGCGACGGGGACCGACGGTCGGGCCGAGCGCGCCGCGCGCAGCCG
Organism: Catenuloplanes sp.; assembly: GCA_036386695.1. Lineage (GTDB taxonomy): Bacteria > Actinomycetota > Actinomycetes > Mycobacteriales > Micromonosporaceae > DASVVF01. The sequence continues at coordinate 1,427 of DASVVF010000644.1, forward strand.
GAACACCGCCTTCACCAGGGCCGGTGCGGCGATGAAAATGACGATCAGCGCCTGGATGACGGTGACCAGCTCCAATGAGATCCCGGCGAACGACTGCATCCGGTTACCACCGGCGCGCAACGCGCCGAACAGCAGCGCCGCCAGCAGCACCCCCCACGGACGGGTCCGCCCGAGCAGCGCCACCAGCAGCCCGTCGAAGCCGATGTTGCCCACGACGGCCGGAGTCAGGGTGAACGCCGTCCCGAGGACCTGGGTGGCGCCACCGAGTCCGGACAACGCCCCGGCGGCGACCATCAGCAGCGCGTACGTGCGACCCACGCCGATCCCGGCGGTGCGGGCGGCGTCCGGGGTGGCGCCGCCCGCCCGCAGCTCGAAACCGAAGGTGGACCGGG
>DASVVF010000645.1:0-5152 GCA_036386695.1 Catenuloplanes sp.
CGTCGCCGGCGGCGAGGCTGCTACCGAACAGATCGCCCTCCTCGTTGGTGTCCGGCACGTCCGGGCTGTCCTGGTCGAACCACTGGCTGCCCGTGCCGGTCAGGCCAGCGGCGGAGCCCCGCAGGACCACCACCCCGCCGGCCTGCGCCACCGTCGCGGTGGTGCGCTTGACGCCGACCGCCAGGTCGGCCCGCCCATCGGCGTCGAAGTCGCCCGCCGCCAGTTGCGACCCGAATCCGCCGAACTCGTGCACGTTCTCCGGCACCCCCGGGGTGCCGCGTGACCACCAGGAGCTCGCGGTGGTGTCCAGGCCGCCCGCGGCACGGCGGTAGATGGCGACACCGTTCGCGTCGCTGTAACCGGCGGCCAACTCGTCCCAGCCGTCACCGTCGAAGTCGCCGGCGGCCAGGCTGGAGCCGAAGTCGTCGCCGGACACGTTCGTCGGCGCGGCGATGCGCTGGGCGCCGTTCGTACCCAGCCCGGTGGCCGAGCCGAAGAGCACGATCACCTCGCCGGTGTAGACGCCGCTGACCGCCAGGTCGGCGTAGCAGTCGGCGTTGAGGTAACCGGCCTGCAGGGAGTTACCGAGCTGCCAGGAGACCGATCCGGCCGGCGGCATCCCCGGCATGCCGCGCCGGAACGTCTGCTCCGGGATCGGCCCGGCGCCGATCCCCGCCGCGGCGCCGTACGCGATGCGCACCGCACCGGCCGTGTTCTCGGTTCCCGGGTCACTGGTGCCCGGCTCGCCGACCGCCAGGTCGCCGTACCCGTCCCCGTTGAAGTCGCTGGCCAGCTTGGCGCAGCCCGGCGCGGCGGCGGTCGCCGGCGAACCGACGGCCAGCACACCGCCGGCCCCGATCAGGCCCAGTGTGGTGGCGACCGCCAGCCAGCGTCGGTCGAGTGGATGGCGCATGTGGTTCCCCCCGTACATCGTCGGTGCTCGTGGAACGCGCATGGTTCCAGACGCCTGCCACGCGCTGATCAACCGGCCCCGCCGGCGAGGTCGGCGTCACTTCTCGGCGACCGGCGGTGCGCGCTGGGCCTGCGCGGCACGACGCGCGAGGATGGCCACCATGACGACGCTCGGTACGGTCTTTCTTCCCCAGTTGCCGCCGGAACGGCTGCGTGACATCGTGCGCGCCGCTGACGCCGCCGGGCTGGAGGAGGTGTGGTTGTGGGAGGACTGCTTCCTGGAGAGCGGGATCGCCACCGCCGCGGCGGCCCTCGCCTGGTCGTCCCGGCTGCGGATCGGAGTCGGCCTGCTCCCGGTCCCACTGCGAAACGTCGCGCTGACCGCCATGGAGGTCGCCACGCTGCACCGGCTGTTCCCGGACCGGGTGCTTGTCGCGGTGGGCCACGGGGTGCAGGACTGGATGGAGCAGGTCGGCGCCCGGGTGGACTCCCCCGTGACGCTGCTGCGCGAATACCTGACCGCACTGCGCCAACTGCTGGCCGGGCAACGGGTCGACGTGGACGGCCGGTACGTCCACCTCGCCGATGTGGCCCTGGACTGGCCGCCCGCGTCGCCGCCGAAGGTGTTCGCGGGCGCCGTCGGTCCGAAGTCCCTACGGTTGTGCGGCGAGGCGGCCGACGGCACCGTGCTGACCGCCGGCATGACCCCCGACGGGGTGCGCGAGGCCGGCCAGCTGATCGCCGAGGGGCGCACCGCGGGGCGGCGCACCGACCCGCACCACGTGGTGGTCTACCTGCACGCGGCCACCGGACCGGACGCGGCGCGGCGCCTGGAGAGCGAGCGGGTCCGGTGGGGTTACGAGACGCTGCGCGACCGGGCGGTGGCCGGCGACGCCGCGGCGGTCGCGCAGGCCGTACGTCGGTGGGCTGACGCGGGCGCCGACACCGTCGTCCTGCAACCCACCCCGGACGACCCCGACCCGGAGGGGTTCGTGCGCTTCGTGGCCGGGTCGGTACGCCCACTGGTCGACTGACGGCCCGGGATGGGACATCACGTCAGCCCACCTCCGCTCCGGGACACCGCGCTCGTGCTCAGCCGCTAGCGACCGTCGTACCTCTTGCAGGGGTAGCCCTCGCCGTTGTAGTGGCGGATGCGGTTCCGGGTGAGCGGGCCGTAGACGCCATCACGCTGATTGGTGGACATGCCCGCGATCCGCTGGGCGTCGCGGAGCGCCGCGCGGGTCCGGGTCCCGAAAATTCCGTCCGGCTGCCCGAGGTCCGCGTCGTAGCACTTGTTCAGGGTGAGCTGCAGGGCCCGCACAGCCGAGCTCTGCGCCCCGACGCCCATGTCGCAGCTCGTGCTCGCCGCGGTGGTGCCGGTCGACGGCACGTTGATCCGGAACGGGTGGAGGTCACCCGCGTCCTGTACGGCGGTCACGGTCGCTGTCCGCGTACACGTGGGTGCGGCGGACGCGGACTGGGGTGTCGTGGTGAGCACCGCCGCGCTCATCGCCACGGTGGCGGCCGCCAGCAGCGCGGCCCGTGTTGCCTTGTACATGTGGCCTCATTTCGCCTGGGAGATGTGTCGGGAGCCACGCGGTCCGGCCGCCGTGCCGTTGGCGCGAGCCCGGCCGGCGTTCCGTCGGTGTGGCCGACGGCAAGATCATGTATTGGGCCTCAACACAACGGCAAGCCGTCGGTTGCCCATGGGATCTTGGGACATGTCCGGAATGCTGGCCTGCGCGTTCAGGCCCCGTCTGGGACGGTGCTGGGATGCGCCGCCGGCCAGCGGCAGCCAGCCGGCCATGGGGCAGGCTGCATCGCAGGAGGTAGCGTCCGCACTCTCCCCGGTCGAAGGAGCTGCGTCGTGTCCGTGCGGATAGAGCTGGAGAGGGCCGGCCGGGCCACGCGGCGCCGGAGCCACTGGATCGACGGGTTGACTCTCAAGCTGGTCGAGCCCGCAGAGTCGGGGATGTGGAGAGCGACATGCGCGGCATCGGTGAGACCGCCCGGGCGAGCGGCCTGAGCGTCAGCGCCCTGCGGTTCTACGACGGTGCCGGGGTGCTGGTGCCGGCGATGGTGGATCCCGGGACCGGATACCGCCGGTACGCGGAGCACCAGGTCCGTGCGGCGCGTCTGGTGGCCGGCCTGCGGCGGGTCGGCATGCCGCTGGCGGACATCAGCCGGGTGCTCGACCAGCTCGGCGACCCGGACGCGGTACGCCGGTTGCTGGACGCCCACCTGCGCCGGCTGGAGGACGGCCTCACCGACGCGCGCCGTGAGCTCTCCCGGGTCCACGCCCTGCTCGACTCGGAGGAGATTGTCATGAGTGTCAACCCGACCCGGATCACCATTGCCGGCAGCGATCTCGCCGCCGCTCTGGACGCCGTACGGTTCGCCGTCGGCGACGACCCCGACCTGCCCGCGCTTCACGGTGTCCTGATCGAGGTGGAGTCGTCCGGGCTGCATCTGGTGGCCACTGACCGGTACCGGCTGGCGGTGTCCCGTGCGCCGCTGGCGCAGGTGGACGGCCCGCCGGTGCGGGTGATCGCCCCGGCGTCGTTCATCGACCAGGTGCGGGCCCTGCTGGTCGGGCCCGCCGAGGTGGTGTTGACCGTGGGCGCGGACACGATCGCGGTCGAGACCGGGGGACGGCGGGTGGGTGGGCAGCCGGTCGACGTCGACTTCCCCGACTACCGCCGGCTGCTGGGTGAGCAGGTCGGCGACGCGCGCCGGGTGACGGTCGACGTGCCGGCGTTGCGCCGGGCCCTGGCGCCCGGCACCGCACCGACCGTGGTGCGGGAGCACGGCGGGATCAGGCACCCGGTGGCGGTGCTCGCCGTCGACCCGGCCGGGAAGCTGGCGGTGGTCGCGGAGGACTCGTGGCGCGCCGACCCGGACGGCCATGTCGCGGTGAACCGGGAATTCCTGTTGGAGGCGCTGGACGCGGGCGGCGGTGGGCAGCTGGAGTTGGGGCTCGACGGGCCGATCAGGCCGTTGGCGGTGCGCAGCCCCGAGCACGAGGGGACGTTCTCCATCCTGATGCCGATCCGGCTGTAGGACCCGGCGTGGGCCGGGGCGGCGGTCGGGCGGGCGGGCGGCGGCGGGTCCAATCCTGGTACGCCAGCCGGTACAAAACGTGCCGCCGCAGGGGGTGCCCCGGCGCCATGGCGGGATGGTCGAAGTCCTCCCCGGGGTCGCGGGTCATCCCGATCCGCCGCTCCATCACTCAAGCATCATCCCCGGGGAGATACGCCGCGCGTGGACGCCGGACCGGCTGCCGGCCGCGCGTGCGGGGCAGCGGTCCGGCCCACGATCACTGTCCGCCGACCGGCGGAGCGGGGTGGCCGACCACCATGGTCTCGGCCAGCCGTTGCCCGAGGGAGAGCGGCTGCGGGCTGCCCGGTGTCGACGGGCGCGGGTCGGTTGCGGCCGTGGGCGGGGCGGCGTGCCGGGGTCGGTGCCCGACCCGCACCGCCCGCAGGTGCCGATAGATGGTGTAGCCGACCGGCCCGCCGACGCAGAGCAGCACGGGCGGAGCCACGGACATCCAGATCAACGTTGCGGTCGAGACGGAGAGGTGCATGCCGCCCGCGACCAGGATCGGCATCCCGGCCAGGAGCAGGCACAGCAGGGCGGTCCGGACCACGGTCCGCGCGCGGCCATTTTCCGCGCGGCGCCGTTGCGCCCGGCTGCGCGCTGGCCGGTCGCGGTACTGGCCGAGCGGGTACTCCTCGTCGGGCCGGCCCTGGCGGGGCCCGGTCGGCGGGTACGGGTCGCGGTTTGACGGGAATCGTCGCGTTGGGTTACTCAGCGGGCCGGGGCGGTGGGCCTCGTGTGGTCGACCGCCGTCGCCCTCAGTGCTGGTGGTGCCGTGCCCGGCGGCGGCACCGACGGAGTCGCCGGCCGGCGGGGCGGCGACGACGGTGCTCAGCGCGTCGGTCGGCTGGGCGCCGTGGGAGGCGCCGGGCAGGTAGCTACCGGCCGCCGGAATGGTCGGGTGGCCGACAACCTGGGTCTTTACCGATGGTTCGATGCCCACGACAATCCTCTCGCTCGATTTCGGTAAGCCAAGAGTCCGGTAGGGCTCCCCGGAGAGCACGTTTTCTGCCAGGTATGGGCGGTGACGGGCAGTAGCTATTCAGCCGGGGTCAACGGTGGAATGGCGGATACGTTCAGTGATGTGCCCGCGTGAGCGGCATTCGTACCCGATCGGCACGCGGGGCGGCCGAGCCCCACC
>DASVVF010000646.1:0-3482 GCA_036386695.1 Catenuloplanes sp.
CGAGCGCGTCGCGCTCCACTCGGAACTTCATGCCATGCCTCCGGTCGACTGCCTCTGGTGATCGGGTCCAGCGTTCGTGCGGTGCCGGGCGGTACGAGCGGTCAGGCGGTAGGGGGCCCGATGCTCGTGCGGCGTCCTGTCGCACCTTATGGCGCGGGCCGGTGGGCCGTGCGCCCGACCCCGGTGCTTTGACCCGCCCGGCCGGGCCCGTCGACTCCCAGGAACCCTGTCCACACCTTCCCCAACGCTGATGATTGGTTTTTGTTCTCTTAGAGAGAAAACTCATCGTCTTCATCGGTCCTGTGTGAACTGTGGAGAACCCGCGTTTGCGCTGGTCAGGACGTTATCCACCGGTGTTTAGCCTGTGGAGAACCAGGGGACTAACCCGGCTGCTCATCCACAGGGCTCCGGTTCCCCACAGCGGCGGCGAGTTTTCCACCGGTCATCCACCGGTTATCCACCGGGTTTCCCCCCGCCTGTGGGGACAGCCGCCACTGCGGCCGACCCGGCCGGCGCCGGTTGTCCCCAGAACCTTCAACAGCTTGTACACAGCCGTTCGTCAACAGTGGACAACGTCATCACTGTGCGTACCTGTCCACAGCGATTTCCCCAGGAGTTGTCCACAACCTGTGGGTACCGGGCAGTACGAAAACACCGGTTGTCCCCAGCGGTGGATAACTGGCTGGGGACAACCGGTGGATAAACTTGTCAGGTGGTGGACGACCGCACGGCCGGACGGGTCAGGAGTTCTGCTTGATCCGGTTCGTCAGCTCGGCGATCTGGTTGTAGAGCGAGCGCCGCTCGGCCATGTGCTGCCGGATCTTGCGGTCGGCGTGCATCACCGTGGTGTGATCCCGCCCCCCGAAGGCCTGCCCGATGCGCGGCAACGACAGGTCGGTCAGCTCGCGGCACAGGTACATCGCGACCTGGCGGGCGTTGACCAGGACCCGGGAGCGCGAATGCCCCCGCAGATCCTCCAGGCTCACCCCGAAGTAGTCCGCCGTCGACACCATGATCTGGTCGGCGGTGATCTCCGGACCCGAACCGTCGGGGATGAAGTCGCGCAGCACCTCCTCGGCGAGCGAGAGCTGCACCGTCGATCGGGTGAGGCTGGCGAACGCGGTCACCCGGATGAGGGCGCCCTCCAGTTCCCGGATCGAGTTGGAGACCCGCGAGGCGATGAACTCCAGTACGTCTGGCGGGGCGTACATCCGTTCCTGGGCGGCCTTCTTCTGCAGGATCGCGATCCGGGTCTCCAGGTCGGGCGGCTGGATGTCGGCCAGCAGCCCCCACTCGAAGCGGGTCCGCATCCGGTCTTCCAGGGTGGCCAACTGCCGCGGCGACCGGTCGGAGGTGATGACGATCTGCTTGTTGGCGTTGTGCAGGGTATTGAAGGTGTGGAAGAACTCCTCCTGCGTGCGCTCCCGGTTCTCCAGGAACTGGATGTCGTCGATCAGCAGGATGTCGACATCGCGGTAGCGGCGCTGGAAGGCCTGCGTCTTGTCGTCGCGCAGCGAGTTGATGAAGTCGTTGGTGAACTCTTCGGTGGAGACGTAACGCACCGATCGGGCATGGCCCAACGTCGTGGCGTAGTGCCCGATGGCATGCAACAGGTGGGTCTTGCCCAGACCGGAGCTGCCGTAGATGAACAGCGGGTTGTACGCCTTGGCCGGGGACTCCGCGACCGCGACTGAGGCGGCATGCGCGAACCGGTTGGACGACCCGATGACGAACGTCTCGAACATGTACTTCGGGTTGAGCCGGTTGCCCCCGCCGCTGTCCGCGCCTGGTCGCCGGTCGTCCCGGTGCCCCGACGAGCGCATGTCCACCGGCGAGCCGTCGCGCCCCGGGCCGCTGTCCGACCCACCGTCACGGCCCATCCGGACGGTGTCGGCCCGGCTGTACCCGTCGGTCATCGGGACGCCGCCCCGGCCGTCGTCGGACCGCCGGTTGTCGTCCGGTCGGCGGCCGTCGTCGGGTCGGCGGTTGTCGTCCGGTCGGCGGTTGTCGGACCCGGAGTCGCGCCGCGACCCGTCCGGGTGCTGCCCGTCGTGGCGTAGCGCGCCGGGTCGCCCACCGTCGGAGCGTTGCTCCGCACGTCCGCCGTCCGACCGGCGGGCGTGGCCGCGGGAGTCGTCGTGGCGTGGCGCGCCCGGTGGCTGCTGGTCGCGGGAGTCGTCGTGGCGTGGCGGGCCGGGCGGGTGCTGGCCGCGGGAGTCGGTCTGCTGCGGGTGCCGGGCCCGGGGGTGCAGGTCGTGCCGCCCGAAGTCCGGGTCGGCCGGCCCCTGCCCCGGCCCGTCGACGCGGTGAGAGTCGTACTGCTGCCGGTCGTCATGCCGATACTGCTCGTGCGGCGGCGGGTCGTGGCGCATCGGCTCCTGCCGCGGCGGGGCCGCGAACAGGGCATCCTGAGAGTCTCGGGCGGCCGGCACCAGGCCCTGGCCGCCGTAGCCGGGCGGACCGCCGGTGGGATGTTGTGCCGACCCCGTCGGACCGCCGAAATGGTCGAGCCCGTCACCGACACCGCGGTCCAGGTAACCGTGGGCGGTGGCCCGGTCGGCGGGGACATAGCCTGGCGGTGGGCCGTACCCGCCGCTGTCGGGCACCCCGGTCGGCGGCGACGAGGGGCCGTAGACGGTGCCGGCCGGACGCCCCGAGGTGCCGTCGTCGGGGGCCCGGACGGTGACCGCGACCTGGATCGGTCGCCCCAGCCGCCGGGACAGCGCATCGGTGATCGCCGGTCGGAGCCGGGACTCGATCACGTCGCGGGTGAAGGCGTCGGGCACGGCGAGGAGAGCGGTGTCCTCCACGATCGCCCGTAGTCGGGTAAGCCGGAGGTACGCGCGCTGCTGCGCCGACACGATCTCGTCGGCGAGCTCGTCCGTTGCCGCGGTCCACACCGCGGCAAGGTCGGCCGTCTCGGCCACCGTCGCGCCACCCCCATCGCTACCGATTCGGTCGCCGCTGTCGGCTGGCCGTTTGCGTCCCTGTCCGGGTCGCTTCCCTGAGCGGCTCGCAGGCACCTCCACCAGCACGTTTATGTGCTGACCGTGCTCTCAACCAGCCGGATATCCACAGGTTATCCACAACCTGTGTACCGACCGGATGTGGCTTTCGCCCGAAGTCCGGCAGGCCCCCCGAGCCCGCGGTGGCGCGGATTACGGACTCACCGTGCCGAACGACTGACCACGTCGTCCGGTTTTGGCCGATCGACCGCAACAGTGGGGCTTCGCTGTCGACCGGCAAACGGGCACGCTAACAGCGTTGTCCACACCCCATCAACCGATGCCGGTCACCACCCGCGCCGGCTGCGAATAAACCACCCTGGCGGAACGGCCCACAGCCCGCCCCGGCGGACGCCCGCCCCGGCGATCCCGCGGCCCGCCGGGGCGGGGCGGCCGCCCCTTGCCCCGGCCGGTCGCCACGCCGACCTCTGCTAAGCTGGCGGCACCTGCTGTTCGCCGGTCGGTGCCTGCTGCCAC
>DASVVF010000647.1:0-7777 GCA_036386695.1 Catenuloplanes sp.
CCGGAATGACCCTCTACGGCGTACTCCGACACATCCAAGAATTCCTCGCCCGGATCATCGGCACCTGCCCCACCTGCGACACCGTCTTCCCCGGCCACTACCCCCGAGACGGCTAACCAATCATGACGAAGCACTACTAGAGCGAAGCCGGCGAGCGCATCAGTGGTCCAGTGGTAGCAGGTCTCCGCGGTACGGGTGAGTGATGTCCACCTGCTGGTGGCACACTGACCCACGTCCCAGACCCACGTGGCGGTTCCGTTCCACCGGTCTCTAGTCAAGGTCCGTGATGTACGCCCGGACGAACCAGTCGAGGACTACGGCACGATGGAGGTGTCCGGCCACGACAAGCCCGTCACCACCAAGGGTCACATGGACGTGGACCTTACCCTGGACTACCTCGCCCGTGCCCGTCAGCTCAAACGGCTGGTCGTAGTCGGTCAGGATGTCGTCGAGGGGGTTTTCCTTGGGCATCACGGAGACGGTGGCCTGCTGGACCGCTCCGATGAGGGTGATGCTGCCGTGCTCGACTCCGAGCGCCTCGACCTCACGACCCAGCTTCTCTAGGACTTCTTCGTCCTTCTCGACCTTGACGACGTACGTGGACAAGGTTGCTCCTTCAAATCGACAGGGGGTCGACATCGGCGAGGACGGAGCCGATCGCCCGTAGGTTCTCGCGGCTGGGCTCTGTCCTGAGAGCTGCGATAAGCGCGGCGGTGGTCTCTGTCGGGGCCTCAGTCTTGGTGCGGGCCAACATGATGACGGAGCACCAACGGGCTCCTGAGTCAGCTTGATTGGTCAGCTCCGTCGAGAACCTCCGAAGATGGTTGACCTCTGAGAGCGGCGAGCCGTTGATCGCCTGGTCGTACGCCTGGTCCCAGGACAGCGACAGGACGCGGGACATCACTGCCGTCAGGTACAGCTCTCGCACCTCCGGGTCGACGGTGAGCACCTGAACCACGTCGTTATCCATCACCGGCGACTTGACCTTGGCGAGGATTCCGGCGGCGTTGACTCGTAGGACAGCGGAGCCGGACCTGCTCCACTTGGCCAGGGAAGCCAGAGACGGTGCGTCCTTAGCGACAACTGCCGCGATGGCCTTGTCCGTCTCGTGGGTCGTCTGGGCTGTCGTCAGGAGACGGTTGCTCTGGCAGGACACATCTGCGGCGATGTTGAGGACGACATCCGGTGCCGACGCCAGCGCCACCGAGGAGAAGCCGCCGAACAGCAGCTGGCGCCTGTTCAAGTCGTCTCCCAGCACTCGCTCATACGCACGGACCAGACCGGGCGTTACGGCTCTTACTCCTGTCTCGGCGTTGCCCAGGTAGCTCCGTGAGTAGCCGGTGCGCTTTGCCATGCCTGAGAGGGATAGACCTGCGTCCTCCCTGGCTCGCCTCAGTGTCAGGCCCAAGTCGCTCAATGGCCAGTCACGCCCTCTCATTGGAGCGGGTTGGAGACAGCCGTCGGCTTTCGGCCATGTAGCGGACAGTCGACGCTGAGTTAGCGCAAAGTCTAAACCGAGGGAGATGACCCGTGCTGGCCGTGATAGTAATCGCTGCCCTGCTTGTCGGTTTCCTGGCTGGCCTGCTCTCGTTCCGGGTCAAGAGCCGATGGTGCCCTGGCTGCGGAAGCACGACGATGAGCCGAGTCCCCGTAGGAGACCGCCGTGTCTGATCCCCTGCCCCGGCGGGTTAAAGGAACACACCTCCCGACCGAGGGGTATCGGGCTGTCGGTGTCGCCAAGGTGGGACACCCAGCTACTGACTCCCGCTGGGCGACGGACCTGCGGACGGTCCAGCAGCTACGCGAAGCGCTTGCCAAGTGGGAACCGAGATGAGTGATCCCCAGGTGGGTGCTATCTACGTCGTCGGAGAGGACGACTACCGGTTCGGGCTTGGTGGCCTGCAGGTCGACGTTACGGGAGTCATCGGCCCGGTGCACTTCGGAGAGGGTCGGCGAACGGAGCTTTGGTGGCACCTGCGGGGCCACTGCAAGGCCACCACCGCACCGAAGGAGTGGGAGGGTCCAGAGCGGGAGCTGTACATCAGGGCTGCGGCTTTGAAAGCTGGTCGGCGGTGGACCTGAGCCCGTGGTCAACGCGGACCTGCCGCCACGCCTGAGCCGGCCCCGGACCGCCACTCGGCGGACCGGGGCCGGCCCGGGCTCAGACGGTGAGCGTCCAGGAGTTCAGCGCACCGACATCCGAACCCGCCGCGTCCTGCACCCTGAGCTGCCAGGTGCCGTCCGCCGGCTCGCCGGCGACGTTGACGGCGTACGTCGTCCTGATGTCGTCGCCGCTGTCACCGTCCTTGGCCTTGAGCCGGTAGGCCGACCCGTCCGGCGCGACCAGGTCCAGGATCAGGTCTCCGCGGTACGGGTGGGTGATGTCCACCTGCACCGACGAGGCCGCGGAGGCGTTGCGGCCGCAGCCGTTGATCGCGATGTCGCTGGTCACCGGCGGGCCGTTGTCCGGGATGGCGACCCTGGTGGCGTTGCTGCCGGAGCAGCCGGGCGCGCCGATGACGGTCAGCGAGTACGTCGCCGTGCGGGTGTCCGGCCCGACGCCGGTGACGGTGATGGGGAAGGTGCCGGACGGCGTGGACGGTGCCGTGCTGATCGTCAGCTGCGCCGCCGCTCCGGCGGTGACCGGGGTCGGGTCGAACGACGCGGTGGCACCGTACGGCAGGCCGCTGGCCGACAGGGCCACCGGCTCAGCCGAGCCGACGGTGACGGCGGTGTCCACGGTGACCGTCGCGGCCGAACCGGCGTCCACCGTGCCCGACGTCGGCGTCAACGACAGCGAGAAGTCGTTGCCGGACACGTTGCAGGTCGGCTCGCCGGGCTGGGCGGGCACGCTGATGGCGGTCCAGGCCGCCTTGACCGCCCGGAACTCGGCGCAGCTGGTCGGGTGCAGGTTCTTCGCCGCGTGCAGGGTGGCCACCCGGATGTTGGCGTGCTTCCAGGTGGAGGTCTTGGTCAGCAGCGCGTTGTAGTAGATCTCGCCGGCCTTGCGGATGCCGAGGCCGGTGACGGTCGAGCCGTCACAGGTCGGGCTGGCCGGCTTGCCGACCGGGGCGGATCCCTCGGCGGCCAGGTAGAACCAGTGGTTCAACGGTCCGGCGGCGGCGTGCACCTCGGTCGCCGGGATGGCGGTGGACCAGCAGTTCGGGTCCCCGGCCAGGGACGGGTCGTGCATGTAGCGGATCGGGCCGCTGCCGACCAGGTCGACCTCCTCACCCACCGAATAGTCCGGCGGGTCGTTGGGGTTGTTCGCGTACGCCTCGGTCAGGGCGCCGAAGATGTCGCCGGTGGCCTCGTTGATGCCGCCGTTCTCGTTGCCGCCGCCGGCACCGCCGGGGGTGAACTGGAAGAGGGCGTGACCGAGTTCGTGACCCACCACGTCGATCGGCGTGACCTGCCGGTCGTTGGCCCGGTTGTGCCCGAAGTTCACCAGGTTGCCGTCCCAGTAGGCGTTGACGGAGTTGAGCCCCACCCTGATCGGCACGGCGCCCCCGGTGCCGTTGAAGCCGTCGCGGCCGAACCACTCCCGCAGCATGTCCGACTGGCGCTGCGCCGCGTACATCGCGTCGACGCAGGCGGTCTCCAGGCTGGTGCCGGCGCCGTCGCCCCACTCGTCGTCGGTGCCGGTGAAGGCGGCCCCGTTCTGCCCGCCGCATTTGAGGCCGGGTCGGGTGGTGTCGGTGAGCGAGTACGACGAACCGGAGCCGGAGGTGTCCAGCGACACCGGGCCGTTGTAGTACCCGGTGCCGGTGCCCTCCTTGACCTCGTCGGTGGTCTCCGCCACCGCCCCGCTCGTGGCGTCCACGAAGACGTGCAGCTTGCTGGGTCGGTTTCCGGCGGCCCGCCCGGTCACCACGGTCTCCCACACCAGCTTGGGCTCCCCCGACCAGGCCAGCACCACGAGTCGTGGCGTGCCGGCCCCCTCCACGGTGGGCAGTTGCCGGCGCGCGGTGGCGGCGGCGGCCTCGGCGGTGACCTTGGCCGTCGTACCCGCTTTGATCACCGCCTCCTGGGCCACGGCGGTGCCGCGCACCGCGCCGGTGGCGTCGGTGGTCACCACGACGTCCCCGCCGAGCACCGGCAAACCCTGGTAGGTGCGGTCGTAGGTGACATACCGCAGGCCGCGGGTGCCGGCGATGGTGGCGCCGCGACGCAGGGTGTCACCGGGCCCCCGGCGCAGGGCGGCGCCGGCCGCCGGGCTGTTGACCAGGCGGTCCGCCGCCGCGGCCGGGTTGACCGGGGCGGGGGCCCGCGGGGGCGCCGCCGTCGCGGGCGGGGCGACGAGCGCCGAGGCCGCGAGGACGGCCACCGTCACCAGGGCTGGGGTGGTTGGTCGTTGTGTCACGCAATTACTCCTTGCCCACCCTGGGTCGGGTGAGGTCAACAGGGACCGCCGGCGCGACGGCGGTGCCGGGCGCTGGCGAGCGGGGGTGCCGTGGGGTGTCGCAAAAGGTCAGGTACCTGGGTGAGACGCTAGAGATCGGTGACAGCCGACGAATCAGGGAAAACCCTCGCCGCCACGCCCAACGGCATGTCGAGAGCCGCATCGAGGCGGGAACTGAGCTGGGTACGCGACCGGACACCGAGCTTGCGGTAGATCCGGGTCAGGCTCGCCTCGACGGTCTTGACGCTGAGGAACAGCCGCGCGGCGATCTCGCGGTTACTCTCCCCACGGCGCACCAGCGCGGCGATCCGCGCTTCGGTGGAGGTCAGGGTGCCGCCGGCGGTGCTGTGGGCGGACGGTGCGGTTGATCCGCCGTCGCCCTCCGGGGCCAGCAGCCGGGCGGTCTGTTCCACCCACGGCCTCGCCTCGGCCTGCGCGAATATCGTCAACGCGGCACCGATGGTCAGCCGGGCGGCCGCGTAGCGCCGGCGCCGACGCTCCGCGGCGCCCTGGACCAGCAGGCAGTGCCCCTCCTCGATCGGCTGCCGCAGGGCGGCGAAACGGTCCGCGGCCGCCGCCGACAATTCAACCGCCGCACCGGCGTCACCCTGCTCGGTCAGCACCACCGCGGCCGCGCGGTCCAGTTGGCCCAGAACTCCCGGTGCGCCGCCGAGCCGCAGCGCCTCGCGTCGGGCGTCGGCGATCACCTCGGCGGCTTCGGTGTGGGCGCCCAAGGACACCAGCCCGGCCGCCAGGTCGGCGTGCCACCGCAGCCCGGAGGGGTCGGCCACCCCCTGCGCCAGATCGGACGCGCGCAGCTCGCCGAGCACCTCGACGGCCCCGCGGGCGTCCCCGCCGCGCAGGATCGCCTGGCCCAGTGCGTGCAGGTTACGCCGCAGGTAGATGGTGTCGCCCTCCTCGCGCGACACCCGCACCCCGCGCCGCGCGTACGCTGTGGCGCGCCACAGGCTGCCGCCGGCCAGCTCCGCTACCGCGGCGGTGTACCAGTACGGTCCGGGGCTCGACCGGCCGACCTGTCCCGCCCGCAGGGCCCGGGCGGCGTAGTGCAACGCCTCCCGGCAGCGACCGGCCCGGGCGGCCACCTCGGCCAGACTGCGCAGCACCTCGACCAGTTCCTCGCCGGCGGTGCCCCGTTGCGCCCCGGCCAGCATGCCGAGCAGATCGGCCCGGGCCTCGTCGAGGCGATCGTCCAGGATGGCCAGCCGGACGGACAGGTAGGCCGGGGTCAGGTGCAGCCAGCCGGCCGGTGGGACCGCCGGCAAGGCCCGGGCCCGCGCCAGCGTCGCGGCGTAGCCGGGTACGCCGGTGAGCCGCTCCACCTGCGCGCGGACGGCCAGGGCCATCGCCTCGGTGCTGGCGTCGCCGACCTGGCGGGCGTACCGCACGGCCTCCCGCGCCTGCTGCGCCGCCCGCTGGAGGAGCCCGCCCACCAGGGCCTGCCAGGCGAGCCGCAGCCGCAGCGGCGCCAGCAGCGCCGGGTCACCGGCCGCGTCGACCAACGCCGCGGCCAGCACCTCGTCCAGTTCGGCGAGGGCCTGCCCGGACGCGTCGACCAGGGCGAGCCGGGCCCGTACCCGGTGCGCCGGTGGCGCCGGTGAGCCGAGCACCGCCTCGACCGCCCGGCCCGCCACCTCCGGTTGCCCGGCCGCCGCCGCGGCCTCGGCCGCGGCCACCAGCGCGGCGGAGCGCTGCTCGTCGCACTGCGGCGGGGTGCGCTCGGCGGCCAGCAGATACAGCTCGGCGACCAGCCCGAGGGCCCCGCGCCGGCGGGCCGACTCGGCCGCCGCCACGAGGGAGTCGGCGATGTCGGCGTCGGCCCGGTCACTGGTCATCGCCCGGTGCCGGACCGCGTCGACCGGGTCCCGGGCGGCCCGCGCCAGCGCCGCGTGCACCACGGTGCGCCGGTCCACACCGGCCGCCGCGGCGAGCACCTCCGCCACCGCGGGCGGGGTGAAGCGGAGCACCTCCCCGTCGGCGGTCACCAGACCGGCGGCCACGGCGTGCTCCACCTCCCGCCCGGCGTCGGACCGGCCGGCCCCGGTCAGCCCGGCGACCGTCGGTCGGGCGGCCAGCGCCGCGACCAGCAGCGTGTCGGCGACCCCGTTCGGCAGCGCCCGGATCCGGCTGCGCAACCGGGCCCGGACCGGGTCCGGTGTCGGCGCCGGCTGCCATCCGGTGCCCCGCCGCTCGACGAACGCGCCGGCCAACGCGAGGGCCAGGAACGGATTGCCGCCGCTGTCGGCGGCCAACCTGCTGGCCGTGCGCGCCGTGAGCCCGGACGCCTCCAGCAGGTCGACCACGTCATCGGCCGCCAACGGCGGGACGGACAGTTCGAGTACCGGCGCGGGGCAGAGACGCCCGGCGCCCGGGCGGGTGTTCGGCAGCGGTGCGCGTTCGGCGGCCACCGCCCTGATCCGCCGGCCGATCACCCTGCGCATCGCGTACGCCAGGACGTCGGCCGACCCCGGATCGAGCCATTGCGCGTCGTCGACCAGGAGCAGCACCGGCCGTTGGCGCGCGCACCGCTCGAGCACCGCGCGGACCGCGAGTCGGCGCCCCAACGGGGTACCGCCGCCGCCCGGGTCGGTCCGTTGCAGCAACGCCTCGATGCTCACCCGCTGCGGTGCGGGCAGTGCCGTCATGGCCCCCGGCGGGACCTGCTCCAGCACGTCGGCCAGGCCCCCGTCGGGCAGCCACTGCTCGGTCTCACCGGGGCTGAGCCGCACCACCAGCTCGCCGCGGGCGGTGGCCGTGGCGGCCAGCGAGTCGAGCAGCGTCGACTTCCCGATGCCGTCCGGGCCGGTCAGCACCACCCCGCCACCGGCCGCCAGCCGCTGTTCCACGGTCGCCAGCAGGTCCGCCCGACCGAAAAGCCGGTCCGGGTGTGGCGGCGTGACCCGGTCGGGGTGTGGCGGCGTGACCCGGTCCGGGCGCGGCGGCGTGGCGTCCATGTCCCGCACCGCCCTCCCCCGGACTCGTCAGTGGGGCCGGCCGGCGGCCGGCCGGAGGCGAGCATCACCGTAGAAGCATCGGGCCGGTGGAGCAATGGAGTGCTGCCAACACCACACGATGACCGCCCACCCGACGGCCGGGCGCGGGGTTCGCGGACGGCGCCGCCCGCGGGGTTCGCGGACGGCGCCGCCCGTCAGCCGGCTGTCACCGGCAGCCGCAGGCGGGCCTGGACCGGCAGGTGGTCGCTGGGAAACTGCCCCGCGGCGCTGCGGTAGGTGTTGATCGCCGTGGCGGCCACGGCCACCCCGGGTGTGGTGAGTACCCAGTCGATCCGGGCCCCACCGGCGACCAACGGCTGGTAGTTGTGGAACGTGCCGTACACCGGCCCACGGGCCGCCGCCG
>DASVVF010000648.1:0-10376 GCA_036386695.1 Catenuloplanes sp.
GGCGTCGGCGAGGACGTCCCCGGCGGCTGCCGCGTCGATCTCGAGGCACGCCCGTGACGGCCCGCCGGGCATCTGCTCCAGTGGCACGGGCAACGGCCAGGGTCGCACCGGTCCCCGCCCGGTGGCCACCGCCAGCACGACCGCCGCGTACCGGTCCGGCGTGTACTCCCCGGCCTCGGTCCCGGCCCGCTGCGCGGCGGCGGCGAATTCAATGGTTCGCCGGCGATCGCCGCGCCCCAGCTCGGACGGCACGTCCACCCGGGTCCGGAAGGTAGCCCCGATGGATCGGATCCGCACGTCCAGCAGGTCGGCGTCTATGAGGTCGAGACCGTACGTGTTGTCCGTGAACAGGTCCGCGCGGGCCGCCTGCTCGAACAGTCCCGACAGCTCGCCGTCGGTCAGCGTGCGGCGCCGCGCGGTGCGTAGGGCACCCTGGTCCGGGCCGGCGGTGACCGCTGACCCGTCGCCGTAGATGACCACCGCAGGAACGCGGTACTGATCGGACCACGGCACCAGCCCGCCGCCCCGGTCGATCCGCAGCACCGCGATCGCCGGATCGGCGGGCCGGGCCGGAGGGGCGGCGGCGCAGGCGACCACCGCCCAGGCGACGACCGCCCAGGCCATGACCAGCAGGAGGCAGCGCCGAAGTCGCGTCACGACAGTTGGACGCGGGCCGGCCACGGGTGGTTGCCTCAGATCGGATCACCGGGTCCGTCCGGTGTTGCTCGCCGCTCATTCGGCGCTTCGCCTTCTGCACTTCGCGTCGTCAGTGGATCTCGTGGTCAGCTGTTGCGGGCGTAGCCGCCGAGAACGGGGATGTCGCGGAGCTGCGAGTGGCGGAGGTGTTCCGGCAGGATGCCGTGTGGCCGGCGCGCGGCTTGACAGGTGATGACCTCGTCCGGGGTGACGATGACGTCGACGCTGAAGTCGTGCACTGTCTCCGGAAGTTCGTCGTCGACGACCTGCAGCTGATGGACGGTTGTCACGATCATCGTGGCGGGCCCGATGAGCCCGGCCTCGGTCAGCAGGGCAACCTCGATATCGGAGTACCCCGCGCCCTTGCCCACCCGAACGCCCCGGCGGTTGACGGCCACGCTGCCACAGACGATCAGCCCCACGGGGTGCATTCCGTCCAAACCGACCAGCTCAGCGGCGTCCGACGCACCGGCTCCCGTCGCGGCGGTCTCGCCCGGAGCCGTCAATGTGGCTGGGTCGAGCAGGAAGAACGGCTTGGCCGAGGCGAGCTTGGGGACCGCCATGTACAGCAGCTTGCCCGCCTGCAGGGCCCGGACCCGGATAGGCAGCTGAGCGCGGTCCGGGTTGGACTTGACAACCGTTGCGGCCTGCCAGGTGGGGAGCGCCGCCAGGCGGGCGGCAGCCCGGTCGGCACCCACGAATGCCGGGATGTGGCCATGCACACCGGGCGGCGCGGCACCGTGGCGCTCCAAGCGGTCCCAGACCCGGCGACGGGCGGCCTGCTTCGCCAGGTCGATGTGAGGATCGGTCATGATTTCGCTCCTACACTGCGGTCATCAGGGTCAGTAGGCGATCGTTGACCTCCTGCACCATCGGTTCGTTGCGCCATGGCCGCAGCTCGCGGGCGGCCGTGAAGACGACGTTGAGACCACCTCCCGCGCGGGTCAGCTCGATGACGTCGATAGCTTCGTGCAGTCGCGCAGCGCCGGCGTCGATGTGGCCCTGTCGGATGCTGGCCAGGGCAAGGTTGCCCATGACGATCGCGTTGGCCTTGCGCCCGACGGGAAGGAGTTGGCGACTCGCCTCCAGGATGGCTTGTGCTTTGTCCGGTCGACCGAGGTGCAGTTGGCAGGAGCCGGCGAGCCGGCCGTACTGACTCGGACAGAACAACAACGCGGCCGGATCGTCAGCACCGATGCTGGCCAGGTGTTCCGCGGCGGTCCCGAGCGCCGAGGTGCAGCCGTTCGTGTCGCCGAGCATGGCGGACGCTTCGCCGGCATGCAACCGGGCCAGCCCGGTGATGACCTGGCTTGCGTCTGCGCTGGTTGATGCGGCCCGCGACGCCAGTGCCAGCCCGGCGGCGGGATTGCGGGTGCCGTAGAGGGCGACGTAGCTCTTGCGTAATACGGCGTGAGCTTTGGTGACCACGTCACGGGCATTCCGTGCGGCGCTGACCGCCTCGTCGAAGTAGACATTGCTGGCGGCGTAGTCGCGGCGGTGCGAGGCGTCCCAGACCAGCTGACCCATGAGGATCGCCGACTCTGCGATCCCCGCCATCAGCTCCCGCCGCACCGGCCCTGTAGGGGCGTGTTGGCGCAGGAAGACAGCCTGGCCGTAGACCTGGCCCGTCTCGGCCAGGAGCAGCGCGGACGGTGTGTGCTCGTACCGAGCATCTAGTCGCTGCACATGCTCGCGTAGGTAGGCGACGGCGACAAGGTCCACCCGGCTTGGATGCCGCAGGACGTAGTCCAGGCGTTCGTTCGGCTGCCCTGGCGCATCGCCAAAATCGGCCAGCAACCTGGCAAGCTCCTCGACGGACACGTTGAGCGCGGCCGCCAGTCGGGGTCGGTGCCACGGCTGTGGATCCGTCTCCGCGCGTTCCCAGCGCACCACGGTGGAGCGATCGACGCCCACAACCTCGGCGAGGCGCTCCTGGCTGAATCCGACTGTCTTGCGCCGTTGCGCTAGCCGGAGCCGTCTGGCCGACATGACGTCCTCCCGTCGCAGCCGCTGGTGACGGATCCATTCACCCAGCTCACGCGGCGTGATGCAACGGTGATGCGCCGACTCTGCGCAGGTGTCGGCATGGGATGCGGGCCGGCCCGCCGGTTGGCTGAACAGCAGGGCCCGGGGCGGGTGCCGGGCGGGCAGCGGGGACGGCGCCACGCGCCATTTCGCTGCCCGGTATCCCCGCCTGTCTCGGTGTCCCTTCCAGCAACGGCCATACCCGGCGGGAGCGCAGATGGGATTTTTCGATCACCACCAGGGTGACCCGGCACGAGAGTTGTCGCCGGAGCATGTCGCGTATCTACGGCGAGTGCTCGACGTTCATGCCAACCACCCGTCAACCGGTCTCTGTCCGATCTGCGGTGTGCGGTCCTGCGCCGACTGGCGCGACGCCTTCGACCTCCTCGCCGCCGCCGGACAACCGATGGCCGAGCCCGACCGCTGGCGGCCTGCCGCGCCGGGTCGCCCTGCATGAGGCCACCGCGCACGCCTCGAATCAGGGTCGGGGACATTGTGCGAGCCGAGGAGCCGGACTACCGCTACGGCAGAGGACCGCTGGTGCTGCGGGTAACCGCAGTCGGGCGGCTACAGCATGAGTCGGACGGCATCTGGCAGGGAGATCCGCGGCCGGCAGGCCCGTTGGAACGGCTACGTCGAGGTCAACGAGCGATACGCATGGGTGCGGCTGGCATCCATCCCGGTCAACCCGTCCGGTACGCCTACGGAGTAGCAACGCGGCACGCGAAGACCGCGACGATTCGGGTCGTGCCGTCACATCTGGGATTCGAGACCGAAGTCGGCGGCGATCCCGGCGTTGGTCTGTGGCGAGTCCCAGTCGCCGGACAGGTCCACCTGCCCGGCGAGGGAGCCGACGGCCGTCCGGTTGGCGCGCCGCACCACCGGGACGACTTCGGCCACCGGGATCCCGGCCCGGTCGCTGATGATCTCCTGGCCGCGATCCGCCCGCTCGACGACGCGCGACCGGTGCGTCCGGGCGTCGTGCATGCTGTCGGCGTCGTGCATGTTGTCGTGGACGTCCTCCGTCGACATCGCTACTCCCGGATCAGGTAAGGGTTTCGGCTCCGTGGCCAGCCGACGCGAGGCACCGGCTGGCCACGGACCAACGGGCTCGTCGTCGGCTCAGTCGCAGCTGCCGGAACAGGCGACGAACGGCTCCTCGGTGCCGGTCAGGGTGGTGGCGCCCGCCGTCAGGTCCCCGGAGCTGGCGGTCACCGTGATGGTGCCCGGCCCGGTGGCCCGGACCAGGGCGTAGGCCACCCCCTGGTGCGCTCGGCGCGTTTCGCCGCGGAAGCTTTCCTGGATGCCGCTGCCGCTGTCCACGGCCACGATCACCCCCGGGCCGCTGATGCCGAACGTCACCGGATCCGACGAACCCGTCACGACCGCGCCGTCGGCGTCGGCGATGGTCGCCTTGACGTACGAGATGTCGTTCCGGTCGGTCGACACGGTGGCGTGGTCGGCGGCCAGGTCGACCCGGCTGGCGGTGGTGCCGGTGGCCGGCGGGGTGGTTCTCGGCACCCCCCAGACCGTCTGCCATGCGTAGCCCAGCGGCCGCGTGGTGCCCACCGCGTCCAGCAGGCCGCTGGAGAACTGCACGTTGGGCCAGGTGCCGTCGGCCTCGCCGAGGTAGTCGACGCCGGTCCACATGAACGAGCCGGTCAGCGCCGGATTGGCGGTGACCTGGGCCCAGGTGGACGTCTGGGTGCCGACCTCGGTGATCACCCCGGCGCGGGCCGGTTCCAGTGCCATGCCCTGCAGCACCTCGGGCACCCGGTAGTTCGCCCCGAACACGTCCACGATGGTCCGGGTCGGCCCGGTGATGTCCCCGGCGGTCGACGGCCGGAACAGGGCCTGGGTGACCGGCCGGCCCGGGTCCAACGCGTGGGTGATCTCGACCATCCTGGTCAGCAGCGGGGTACGGGCGGCCAGCGACTCGCGGATCTCGTTGCCGGTGCTGTACATGGCGACGCTGGGGTGGTTGCGGTCGCGGGTCACGATGCCGGTGACGTCGGCCTCGTACCATCGCGCGTCGGTCGTCCGCCCGGGCACTGCCGGCATGCCGGTGGGGCCGGTCGGGGTCCGGTTGAAGTGCCGCGCGTAGTCGCCGACGTTGTTGTTCTTGTGTTGTGACCAGACATCGAAGTACTCGTTCAGGACGAGGAAGCCCATCCGGTCGGTCAGGTCGAGGAACGCCGGGCTGGGCGCGTCGTGGGCGGTGCGGATCGCGTTGACACCGAGCTTATTGAGTTGGGCCAGGCGGCGTTGGACGGCCCGCTGCGGCGCGGCCATCCCCAGGCCGTGGTAGTCCTGGTGCAGCGCCACCCCCTGGAACTTCACGTTACGGCCGTTGAGGCTCATCCCCGTGGTCGCGCTGAAGGTGAGGCTGCGGATGCCGACCGTGGTCAGGTCGTCGTCCACCGTGACCCCGTCGACCCGGACGGCGGTGAGCAGCTGGTACAGGTTCGGGGTGGCCAGGTCCCACAGTTTCGGGTCGGTCACCGGGACGCTGAACGCGAAGCTGGCCGACGCCCCTGCGGCGATGGTCTGCCCGGGGGTGTCGACCGGGGTGAGGTCGTTGCCGGCGGGGTCGCGCAGGGTGCCCACGACGCTCACCTGGGCCGCCTCGGCGCCCCGGTTGACCACCGTGGTGCGCGCTTGCACCGTCGCGGCGGTGGCGGTGGCATCGGGCGTGGTCACGTAGGTGGCCCACTGGTCGACGTGCACCGGGTCGGTCGTGATGAGACGGACGTCGCGATGGATGCCGGCGCCCTCGTAGTAGCGCGAGGCCGGCTGCAGGCTGGTGTCGGTGCGGACGGCTATCACGTTGTCCGCCGCGCCGGGTCGCACGCTCGCCGTGATGTCGTAACGGAAGCTGGTGTAACCGTACGGGTGGTTACCGATGTGGGCGCCGTTGACGTAGACGTCGCTGTTCGCCATGACCCCGTCGAACTCGACGAAGACCCGACGCCCGGAGGACACCCCGGGAAGCGCGAAGTGCTTGCGGTACCAGCCGATCCCCGAGGGTAGGTAGCCGCCCTTGCCGGTGCTCGGCGCGGTCTGCGAGAACGGGTTTGCTCCCGGTTCGGGGCCTTCGATGCTCCAGTCGTGCGGGACGCTGAGCCGCCGCCACCCGGTGTCCGCGAACGCCGTGGCGTCGGCGCCCGGCGCGTCGCCGTAGTGGAACAGCCAGTCCTGGTTGAACGGCAGGATGTCACGGACCCGGTCGGGCGGGGCCGCCGCGTCGATACCACCGGAGTCGGGTACGGAAACCGCCGCCCGGGCGAAGCCGCCGCCACCGCCGAACGAGACGACCAGGGTTGCCGCGATGAACCAGACCACGGCCGAGAAGCGTGGTTTCCGCACCATCTGCGCTGCCTTCCAGTGGTTGCCGGGCGCTCCCACCGATCGACGATGATGAAAGCCGATGTGAGGGTAAGCGGCGGCCTGCCGGGGAGCAAGCGGTGCCCGCGCCCCCCGGGGCGGCGGCAGGGCACCGGCCACGTCGGACGGCGTCAGTGGTCGGGGTCGGGCGTGCCGGCCAACCGCCGCGCCAGGTACCGCAGGCCGAGCGGGTACCGGTAGTCGATCCCGGCGTGGGTGGCGTCGAACAGCTCGAACGACACGTCGGTGACACCGATGGTCGCCAGCTGCGCGTGGAAGGCCGTCGTGCCCAGGTCGAGGAACCAGTCGTCGCGCCGGCCCGCGTCGAGGTAGATGGCCCGCAGCCCGCGCAGCGCGTCGGCGTACCCGGGGACCATCCGCACCGGGTCCCAGGCCAGCCAGCGCTGCCACACCGCCTCGACCGGCTGCCCGGTGGCCACGTCGAACGGCAGCCGTACGGTGCCGTCCGGGTCCGCGGAGAACGCCGCCGCGCAGCCGTACACCATCACCAGGGTGCCGTCGGTGTCCCGGCTCATCGGGGGGCGGCTGTGGAAGTCGGCCCAGAACGCGTCGTACGAGCCGTCGTACTGGTCCCGCAGCGCCCGGGCCGCCTTGGCGAACTCGTTCAGGTAGCAGTACTCGTACAGCGAGTCACCGGCGTGGCTGGCCAGGCCGCCGAACAGGTCCGGGCGCAGCATCGGGGTGATCATCGCACCGAAGCCGCCCGACGACTTGCCGCTCACCCCACGGTGGGCGGCGGCCGGCATCGTCCGGTACCGGGCGTCCACGTACGGCACCACCTCGTCGCAGAGGTAGGAGTGGTACCGGCCCGTCCCGGGCGAATCGACGAACTGGCTGCCGCCGTACGCGGTCCAGGCGTCGACGTACACGACGATGCACGGCGGTGCCCCGCCCGTGGCGAACAGTTCGTCGGCCAACTCCGGGAACGGCTGCCGGTACGGTGTGCGGTTGCGCCACATGGCCAGGTGACCGGTGTATCCCTGCAGCACGTAGACGCTCGGGTAGCGGCGTCGCGGCTCGTCGTCGTACCCCGGTGGGGTGTAGACCCACAGCGGGCGCTGGGCCGGGTCGCCGAGCGGGTTGTCGCGCAGGAGCGCGCTGTCGATGACTGTTTCGTCGATTCGTCCGGCGAGCGGGACCGACCAGGGCAGTGGCATACCCCATTCGTACCGCAACAGCCGGTCTGCCGGGTTCCCCCCGCCCCCCACGCGTCGCCGTGCTGGGTTATGGTCCCCGCTGCGTTTCGCGGTGCCCAACCCCCTGAGCCTTGAGGACGATCATGCCCAACAATCGCCGACGATCGCTCGCCGTGGCCGGCGCCTGCGCCGTCCTGGTGGCGGCCGGGGTGGCGGTACACGTCACCGGCGGGTCACCCACCGCACGGGCCCAGACGGCGCCGGTCGCCGCCCCGGCGGCGGCGCCCGCCGGCAGCTCCGGGCCGCCGGCCGCCGCCGGCCCCCGGTCACCGGCCGGTGGCCGGACCGGGACGGGCACCGGCGGACCCACCGGGGTGGCGGCGGCCCGGTCGGCGCGCACCGCCCCGACCCCGCCGAAACCCTCGCGGGACAAGGCGGTGGCCGACGCCCGGGCGGCGGTGGGGCGCAACGGCGCGGTGATCCGCGCCGCCAAGGGGGAGACCTACCAGGCGCGCGGCGTGCTGGTCGACCCCGACGGTGCCCGCCATGTGCGCTTCGACCGCAGCTACCGGGGCCTGCCGGTGCTCGGTGGCGACTACGTGATCCACGCCAACCCGGACGGCAGTCTCCGGCAGGCGACGGTCGCCCAGGGCCAGCCGATCACCGTGGGCACGAAGCCGGTGGTCGACGCCGACGCGGCGGCCGCCACCGCCCGCCGCGAGTTCGGCGTCGGGCACCGCAAGGCCACCCCCAAGCTGGTGGTGGACGCCGGTCGCGGCGCGCCGGTGCTGGCCTGGCGGGTGTTGGTCGAGGGCACCGGCCCGGACGGCAGGGCCCGCGCCCGCGCGGTGGTCATCGACGCCACCACGGGCACGGTACGGCGCAGCTTCGACGAGATCCACACCGCTGAGGCGGGCACCGGCCGGGGGCTGCACGTCGGCGAGGTCCCGCTCAGCACCACCAAGCGCGCGGACGGTTCCTTTGAAATGATCGACCCGGCGCGCGGTGGCGGGCAGACCCGCGACGCCCTGGACGACAAGAAGGCGGACCCGCAGAAGAGCGCGGCGTTCACCGACGCCGACAACGCCTGGGGCACCGGTGAGGCCGGTGACCGGGCCACCGCCGCCGTGGACGTGCACTACGGCGTGGCGCAGACCTGGGACTACTTCAAGCGGGTGCACGGGCGCGACGGCATCCGTGACGACGGCAAGGGCGCGCTGGCCCTGGTGCACCTGCCCGAAGCCAACGCCGGCTGGTACTACGACTGTTTCTGCATGAAGTTCGGCGACGGCGACGACGAGACCGAAGCGTGGACGGCGTTGGAGATCGTGGCCCACGAGATGTCCCACGGGATCACCCGGGCCACCGCCGACCTGGAATACAGCGGCGAGTCCGGCGGGCTGAACGAGGCCACCAGCGACATCTTCGGCACCCTGGTGGAGTTCGCCGTGAACAACCCGGCCGACCCGCCCGACTACCTGATCGCCGAGCAGATCTACAAGGCCGACGGCGGCGCGCTGCGCTACCAGGACGACCCGGCCCGGGACGGCAGATCCGCCTCGTGCTGGACCCCGGACGTCGGCACCGCGGACGTGCACCACTCCTCCGGGGTGGGCAACAAGTTCTTCTACACCCTGGCGGTGGGCAGCGGGAAGTCGGCGTGGGGCAACAGCCCCACCTGCGCCGGCGCCCCGGACGTGGCCGGCATCGGCAACGACAAGGCCGGCCGGATCTGGTATCGCGCGCTGACCGCCTACCTGCTGTCGAACTCCAACTACGCCGCCGCGCGGCTGGGCACCCTGCAGGCCGCCGTCGACCTGTTCGGGGCGGGCAGCACCGAGTACACGGCCGTGGACGCCGCCTGGAAGGCCGTCAACGTCGACGGCTCCAGCCCGGTGCCGGACGCCCCGGGCGTGTCCTCCCCGGGCAAGCAGTACGGCGCCGTCGGCGACGTGGTGAGCCTGCAGATCAAGGCCCGCGACGCCCAGGGTGACGCCTTCACCTTCACCGCCGAGGACCTGCCGGCCGGGCTGTCGATCAGCGAGTCGGGCCTCATCACCGGAACGCTGGCCACCGCCGGCTGGGAGTACGTCACGGTCAGCGCCACGGACGCCGCCGGCCACGTCGGCAGCACGAAGTTCTTCTGGGATGTCGCCGGCCCACCGGTGGTCAAGAACCCGGGCAACCAGGCCCACGAACCGGGCAGTTGGGCCTTCGTGATGATCGATGCCACCGACGGTAACGGCCTCGACCTGACCTTCACGGCAACCGGCCTGCCCGACGGCCTGCTGCTGTACCCGGACGCGAAGTTCGTCGCCGGCGTGCCCACGAAGGCGGGCACCTGGCAGACGAGCATCACGGTGACCAACAGCGATAACCTGTCGACGACGGTGTCGTTCGAGTGGACCATCGGACCCGCCGCGCCCGGCGGACCCCCGACGGCGCGGGCCCCCCGGCGGTCGACGGACTGACCCGGTTGCCGCGTCACCGCGACGGCCCGTGGACCGGTCAGGTCCACGGGCCGTCGACGTGACCCGCCCTTCGCTCGCCGTTCCCTCGCGCGGGTGCGGTCAGGCTGTACCGAGCGCACCCCGCAGCACCGTGATCGCCTGGGCCACCGCGGCGCGGGTGGCGTTGGTGGCGCTGAGCGGGTTGAGCATCATGAAATCGTGCGTTATCCCGTCGTACCGAACGGTCGTCACCGGCACCGCGGCGGTCCGCAGCTTCGCCGCGTACGCCTCGCCCTCGTCGCGCAGCACGTCGGCCTCGTCCACGGCGATGAACGCCGGGGGTAGCCCGGCGAGCTGCTCGGTGGTGGCGCGCAGCGGTGACGCGGTGATCTCCGCACGCTGGGCGGGGTCGGGGGCGTAGGCGTCCCAGAACCACCGCATCGCCTTGGCGGTCAGGAAATAGCCGGTGGCGAACTGCTGGTAGGAGCCGGTGTCCATGGCGGCGTCGGTGACCGGGTAGTACATCGACACCTGGACGAACGTGACGTCACCGCGCTCCTTGGCCATGAGCGCGAGCGCGGCGGTCATGTTGCCCCCGACCGACTCCCCGGCGACGGCCATCCGCGTGGCGTCCAGGCCGCGGGCGGCGCCCTCGCGGGTGAGC
>DASVVF010000649.1:0-2259 GCA_036386695.1 Catenuloplanes sp.
GCCATGCCCGATCGCCGACGTACCCGCACACCCCGCCGCATCGACCCGCCGACCCGTCCGGCATGGACGCTGGAGGACATCACCGCGCTGGGCGCCACGACCGACGTGGTCACCGCCGGGCAGATCCTCGGCATCTCCCGCAACACCGCCTACGCCCTCGCCCGACGCGGCAGCTTCCCGGTACCCATCATCAAGGCCGGCACCCGCTACCGCGTCCCCGTCGCCGCGATCCTCGCCACCCTGCGCCCGACCACCGGCCCCGCCGCGGGCACCGGTGAGCCGCCGCCGTCACCCCCGGCCACGCCCCCGTGACACCGGACGCCCGCGACGACTTGATCGTCGCGGGCGTCCGAGCGTGACTGTCGATCACCGAAAAACCGTTGCACACCCGAGCACACCACAAAACCGCAAGGAGCGTCCGAACCCCCATGGCTGAAGGATCCGTCTACAAACGATGCGGCTGCCGCGACCCGCGTACCCGCAAACCTCTCGGCAACACCTGCCCGAAGCTGCGGCGGTCCAACCGGTCCTGGAACCCTGAGCACGGTCAGTGGGCCTACCAACTTGAACTGCCCCTGACCGCTCAGGGCAGACGCCGTCAGCTACGCCGCGGCGGCCTGGCGGACCGGACCGCCGCCGCCGGCGAACTCGACCACGCCCGCCAAGTCCTCGACCTCGCCGGACGCGACCGCAAGGCCCGTGTCGACGTCGCGGACCTGTTGCAGGCCGCCGTCCGCGCCGACCTTCCCTTGCCCGACATCGAGGAGGTCCGCCGCCGGCTGGGCACCGGTAACGCGCTCACCGACATCCCCACCGTCGGCGAGTGGCTCACCACCTGGATCAAGAAGATCAAAGTCGACGCGAACACGGTGCGTTCCTACGAGTCTCATATCCGCGTGCACCTCACCCCGCATCTCGGCGACGTGGTGCTCGACAAGCTCCGCCCGCACCACATCGAGCACCTCGTCGAGCAGATCGAGGCCCGCAACGCCGACATCGCCGCGGCGAGAGCCAGCGACGACCCGCAGGTGCGGGCCACCGTAGCCGGGGTCCGGCCCACCGGGGCGGCGACGATCGCCCGGGTCCGGGCCACCCTGCGCAAGGCGTTCAACGACGCCCTCACCAAGGGCATCATCAGCGGCGTGCCCAACCCAGCCGCGCTGGTCAAGACTCCCAACCCGCGGGCGAAGCCGGTGGTATGGGAGCCCGAACGTGTCGCCCGCTGGAAGGCCACCGGCGAGGTCCCCAGCCCCGTCATGGTGTGGCCCGCCGAACTGCTCGGAGAGTTCCTCGACTACGCCGCCGAGTACGCCCCGGACCTGCATCCGCTGTTCCAGTTCATGGCCTACCGGGGTCCCCGCCGCGGCGAAGCCTGCGGGCTGCTCGATGCCGAGGTGCGGCTCCGCAACAAGGAGGTGTCGATCGTCAATCAGATCGCCGCCCACGGCCAAACCCCCGTACACAAAGCGCCGAAGAGTGACGCCGGGAACCGCGAGGTCATCCTCGACGCCGACACCGTCGCCGTCCTCACCGCCTACAAGGCCCGCCGGGCCAAGTGGCAGCTCAAGGCTGGCCCTAAGTGGCCCGACACCGGCCTGTTCTTCGTCCGCCCCGACGGCCGCGCGTGGCACCCCAACTCCGTCAGCCAACGCTTCCGCCGCCTTATCACCCGCGCCGGGCTGCCCCCGATCCGGCTGCACGACCTACGCCACGTCAGCGCCACTATCGCCCTCGACGCCGGCGTCGACATCAAAGTCGTCTCCGAACAACTTGGCCACTCCACCACCACCCTCACCCGCGACACCTACCAAAGCGTCGTCAAACGCCTGCACCACGAAGCCGCCGGCGCCGTCGCCGACACCATCAAGAAGAAGCGGTGCAGGCACGACTCAGGCTGCGACGGCCACGCCGCCACCGCGGGCGAGCGCAGGAGCGCTTGATTGCGCCCGCCTCCACGACCGGTTGGGCACTGTCCCGACCCGACTGTTGGCGGGGACCATTCTCTACCGGACAGCCCATCCGTCGCTCAGTGGGGCCCCCATGGCCGCCTTGATTTCACGGCGGCGTCGTCCGCGCACGTGGGCTGGGACTGTGTTTGCATCGGAGCGGCGGTATGGTCTAGAAGGCTTGAGCGGCGGGAGCCGTGAAAGTTGAGTCAGGTTTTGTTGATCGTGGTGGGTTTCTGGTGTGGTGACGGGGATCGGCTGGGTCAGGCCGCGAGGCCGGCTTGTCGGGTGAGGTCGTCGAAGGCGTTTTGGT
>DASVVF010000650.1:0-4012 GCA_036386695.1 Catenuloplanes sp.
TCCGGTCATCGCCAAGAATGTGGCGCCCTGGGCCAGGCTCCGGCGGCCCATGGTGGCGGGCACGACCCTGATATCCAGCGAACGCGAGCTGCTGGACCGGTTCGGCGCCCGCCCCGACCTGTCCGGCATGCTGCTGCAGGAGTACATCCCGCACGAGGTCGCGCAGGACTGGTTCGTGCACGCCTACTGCGACGAGAGCGCGGACGCCGTGGCGAGCTTCGTCGGACGCAAGGCGTACTCCTGGCCACCCCGGCGCGGCGTCACGGCCGACGCCCGGTCGGCGGACAACCCGGCCCTGGCCGCGCTGACCGCGAAGTTCTGCGCCCAGATCGGCTACCGCGGCATCAATGACCTCGACTGGCGCTATGACGGCCGGGACGAGCGTTTCAAACTGGTGGACTTCAACCCCCGACTCGGGGCGCAGTTCCGGTTCGGGCAGACCGACGCCGGTCTGGATGTCGTCCGTGCGCTGCACCTCACCCTGACCGGCCGGGCGATCCCCCCGGGCGCGCAGGACCACTCGCGCCGCCTCGTCGTGGAGAACGTGTACCTCCCGGCGCGGCTGGTCTACCGGCTGTCCGGCCTGCCGACCATTCCGGTACCGGTCGACACCCACAGCCACGGGGCGTGGCGCGAAGGCAGCGGACGCGACCCCGTGCCGCTGCTCATGTTGGCGATCCGCTTCGTCGGCCCGGCCGCGGTCGCGGCGTGCCGACTGCTGTACGGCTCGGCGCGGCGCGTCCTGCGCCGCCTCGCGCGCCGCCGGGCGTCCACCGGGCGCCGCTGAGCGGGTCCCGCCGGAGCCGGGCGCCGCCCACCTGCGGGGAACCATAGCTGTACCTGAAGACTTCCTTTGGTCTTCGGGTAGCGGGTTCCGTCAATGCCCCGGATTGTTGACCATGTCTCCGGCGGGTTTCACACCCCCACACCCGCGAAGGAGCCCTCTCATGCACCGACGAAACGTCGGACTGGCGACGCTCGGCGTCGCCGCGGTCGGCCTGGTGGCCGCCGTGAACTTCCCGGCCGCAGCGGCCACCAGCCCTGCGCCCGCCCCCTTGGCGCCGGCGGCCGGTGCCGCCCCGGCAGGGACCGCACCGGCCGCCTCGGACGAGGTGTTCGCCGCACTGCAGCGCGACCTGCGGCTCACCCCGCAGCAGGCGCGTACCCGCCTGGCCGGGGAAAGCCGGGCCATTCGCGCCGAGGCGCGGCTACGCGGGGAGCTCGGTCCCCGGTTCGCCGGATCGTGGCTGGACTCCGACGGCGGCCGGCTGGTCGTCGCCGTCACGGACGACGCCAGCGCGAAACTGGTCAGCACCGCCGGGGCCCAACCCAAGGTCGTCACCCGAGGTGCCGCCCAGCTGGAGCGCACCAAGAACCAGCTGGACCAGGCCGCCGCCAAGGCGCCACAGGCCGTCACCGGCTGGTACGTGGACGAGGCCGACAACACGGTCGTCGTCACGGCGCGCAGCGCCCAGGCCGCGAAGGCCTTCGCCGCCAGCGGTGGCGTCGGCGCGCGCGATGTCCGCATCATCGAATCCGCCGAGGCCCCGCGTCTGCTGCACGACGTGCGCGGCGGTGACGCGTTCTTCATGGGCGGTGGCCGGTGCTCCGTCGGCTTCTCCGTCGCCGGTGGCTTCGTCACCGCCGGCCACTGTGGCAAGACCGGCACCGCCACCCGGGGCTTCAACCAGGTCACCCAGGGTTCCTTCGCCGGTTCGTCGTTCCCCGGCGACGACTACGCCTTCGTGAAGGTCAACGGCGGCTGGACGCCGCAGCCGTTCGTCAACGACGCCCGCGGCGGCAACGTCATCGTGGCGGGCGGGCAGGAGGCGCCGGTCGGCACCTCGATCTGCCGATCCGGCTCCACCACCGGCTGGCACTGCGGCACCGTACAGGCCAAGAACGCCACGGTGAACTACCCACAGGGCCGGGTCATGGGCCTGACCCGGACCAACGTCTGCGCCGAGCCCGGCGACTCCGGCGGGGCCTGGATCTCCGGCGACCAGGCGCAGGGCGTCACGTCGGGCGGCTCCGGCGACTGCACCAGGGGCGGGACGACGTTCTTCCAGCCGCTCGACGAGATTCTCTCCGCCTACAACCTGACGTTGGTCACCCGGGCCGGTGGCGGCACCCCGACCTCCCCGCCGTCGGCGACGCCCCCGCCCGCGACGACCCCGCCGCCGACCACCCCACCGTCGGCGACGCCGCCGCCCGTGACGCCGCCGGCGGCGGGTACCTGGCGCGCCAACACGGTTTACCGGTACGGAACGCAGGTCACCCACGCCGGTGTCCGTTACGTGTGCCGCATCTCCCACCGGGCGCGACCGGGTTGGGAACCGCCCAACGCGCCGGCCCTCTGGCGTCGGGTCTGAGGACCGATCGGGGCGGGAGCCGGTCGGCTCCCGCCCCGATCGCGGTGCGGCCCACCGGTCTGTCCACCGAGGTCGCCGTCCGACGGGCACGGGTCAAGTCGTCCGAATCTTGACATATATATCGACAAGAGTTTAGTCTTTGACGAGCGTTGCGCATAGCGGTGCATTTGGGAATATGTATTCACGAGCGGCTCTGCCATTTCCCCCGCCAGCACGTTGCGAGCCCGCCACGCGCCAGCCGCCCCGCCGTCGGCCCCGCCGGATCCGCTGACGGAAATCCGACTACGTTTGACGCCTTCACGGTCGCGGCATCGACCTTCACGATGGTCGACAGTGGCCCCCGACAGCAGTCCCGGGTTCCGATAGGGAGGCGCGCATGCGTGGTCAGCCCATGGAAGCGTCCGCTCGGTCGAGAGCCGGGTGGTGGCTGTGGACCGCGGTCGCGCTGTGCGCCAGCCTGGTGGCGGTCCTGATCGATCTGCTGGTCAACGCGGCTCCCGGCGCGTACACCACCACGCCCCAACTGGGGCTCGCCTTCGCTCTGTACCAGTTGCTCGGCGTGGGGCTGGCCCTGCGGGCGTGGCGGCACCCCGACCTGGACCGACGCAGCCGACGGGCCTGGGGTTTCATGGCCATCGCCTATGTGCTGTTGAGCCTCTCGGGTACGTTGCGCCCGTTCTACCCGGCAGGGGTCGGGTTCCCCTCGCCGGCGGACCTGCTGCGGCTGGCGTTCGCGCCGGTGATGCTGGCCGGTCTGCTCCTGCTGCCGCTGCGGACCCAGGGGCCCCGGGAGCGACACAAGGTCTGGTTGGACGCCGTTCTCGTCGTCGTGGCCAGCGCCATGCTGCTGTGGTATCTGGGGACGACCGGACCTGGCGTCGAGCGGGCGGGGCGGATCTCCGGTGGCGCGCTCGCCGCCGCGATCGCCTATCCGGCCCTGGATCTTGTCCTGATCTTCGGCGCCTCGGTGGTCCTCTTCCGCGGCGCCGCCGAGTCGGCCCGTCGACCCGCGGCCCTGCTCGGGCTGGCCATGCTCGTCATCGTCGCCGGGGACGTCTACCTCGGCCACCGGCAGAGCCAATTCGGTGCGACCACTCCGGACCGGTGGCAGTTCGCCTGCTGGGTGACCGGCCATTTCAGCCTCACCATGGCGGCGTTCGCCCAGTGCCGCCTGGCCAGCCGGCACCGCATCGAGTTCGACGGGTCCGGGGCCCGCTCGATCAGCGTCCTGCCGTACGTCGCGGTCGTCCTGAGCTACCTGCTGCTGATTTTCGCGGTCGGCGGGGAGTACATCCGGGTCCTCGGTCTGGTCGCCGGCACGATGATCATCACTGGGGTGGTCGTGGTCCGGCAGGTCATCGCGGTGCGGCAGAACCACGAGCTGGCCGTCACGGATCCACTCACCGGCCTGGCGAACCGTCGCGAGCTCTACGACCGGCTCCAGCTGGCCCTGACCCGCAGCGCCCGCAACGGGCAGCAGGTCGCGACGCTACTGATCGACATCAATCACCTCAAGCAGGTCAACGACACCATGGGCCATGATGCCGGTGACCAACTCCTGATCGCCGTCGGCCGGATCCTGCGCCGCAACGTGCTCGGCGGCGACGTCGCGGGTCGCCTGGGTGGGGACGAGTTCGCCG
>DASVVF010000651.1:0-3683 GCA_036386695.1 Catenuloplanes sp.
GTACCACGCCGCTGCCGGGTCGGTGGGTGGGTGGGTGGGTCAGCTCACCGGGGGTTGTCTCGCATGGGTTGTCTCACAGGGCCGAGTACCAGGAACTGCTTGACCAGAACCGGCCGTTCCAGGCGCCGGTGGACCAGAACCGGCCGGACCAGAAGCGACCGGACCAGTTGGGGTCTACCCAGGACGATCCGCTGAAGGAGCTGGCCGCCCAGGTGGTAGGGCCCCAGGTCTTGGACGCCCAGGACGATCCGGTCCAGCCATCGGCGGCGAGCCGCTTGCCGTTCCAGACGCCGCCGACCCAGGCCGTGCGGGCGGCGGACTGGCTCGCCCAGGTGCTCGGGACGAACGGACCCCAGATGGTGTTGTTTCCAATGAGCGTCACGCCGTTGGCCACGACGTGGTTGGGCCCGCGGGCCGACTCCAGCAGCCCGGTGCCGTTCGACCAGGTGCCCGCCTGCCCGCTGGTCGGGGTGGCAGTGGCCAGAGCCTTGTTGACGTTGATCATCCGCTTGTAGGAGTCCAGCCCGGACAGCGGGGTGCCGCTGGTGATCAGGAGCTTCTTGACCTGGTCCGGGGTGAGGGTCGGTCGGGCCTGCAGGATCACCGCCACCACCGCGGAGGTCACCGCCGCGGCCTGGGAGGTGCCGCTGCCGCGGAAGATGTTGTCGTCGATCCGGGCGGCGGGGTAAGCGTTGTCGATGTTGGAGCCCTGCACCCGCAGGGAGAAGATGCCTTCGCCGGGGGCGACCAGGTCGATCGAGCGGGTCGCCTTCTTGCCGTTGGTGAAGGTGGAGATGGTGTCGTCGGAGTTCTGGGGTGTCCCGGCGGTGCGGGCCGCGCCCACGGACAGGATGAACGGGTCGGTGGCCGGGCTGCTCTGCATGGTCTTGTTCTCGTTGCCGGCGGCCGCCACCACGACGATGCCGGCCTTCCACGCCTGCTCGACGGCGAACTGCAGCGGGTCGGTGGTCGACGACGGGTTTCCGCCGGAGCCGTAGGACAGGTTGATCACCCGGATCGGGAACGCCGGGTCGTGGTTCTTGTTCTCCACCACCCAGTCGATCGCGGCGATGACCTGCGACACGTCCACCGTGCCGTTCGCCGTGCCGACCTTCACCGAGGTCAGCTTGGCGCCCGTGGCCAGGCCGTGGTGGCCGTCCGCCTGGCCGCTGCTGATCATGATGCCGGCCATGTGGGTGCCGTGGCCGTAGGTGTCCAGGTGCCGCAGGTTGGGCGCCTGCGACTCGAAGGACAGGTCCGGGCCGTTGACGACCTGCGATGCCCGCAGGTTGGCCACCGGCGAGACGCCGGTGTCGATCAGGGCGATGCCGACGCCGTGCCCGTTCAGGGTCGCCGACGCGCCCCAGCCCATCTGCATCATGTTGCGGGCGTCCCACAGCGAGGTGCCGGTGTAGGCGCCGTCGCGCCAGATGCCGGAGAACGAGTTGGAGATGCCGCTGGGTCCGCTCGCGGCGGTGGCTCCTGGTGGGCCGGCGGCGACGGTGAGGCCGACGCCGGGTAACAGCGCGGCGGCTGCCATGGCGGCGAGGAGCCGCCGGCCGGTGGTACGAGACCTGTGCAGGTTCACCAGGTCCTCCTTCCCTCGGAAGCCGAAGGCACGGGACGTGTCGGCAGGAGTAACAATCCCTGCTCACTGACCCAGAGTCACTAGCTGGTGACCCGATTTGCCCGATGGAAGAGGGTAAGAAGGCCGCCGAGGACCGGCCGTTGTCGCGTTCAGTCACCCATATTGACCGAGCGCCCAGTAACCGGGGAAAAATCTCAGGTCGCCCCGGGTCCCGCCGATCCGGCTCTGATCCGTCGCACCTGGCAGCGGACGGCGAGCGGCTCAGTCGGTCGTCGGCAGCGGTGGTCCGAGCACGTCGTCGGCGTCGACGATGGTGTACGCGTAGCCCTGCTCGGCCAGGAAGCGCTGCCGGTGCGCCGCGTACTCGGTGTCGATGGTGTCCCGTGACACCACCGTGTAGAAGTGTGCCTGGCGGTGGTCGCCCTTCGGCCGCAACACCCGCCCCAGCCGCTGCGCCTCCTCCTGCCGGGAGCCGAACGTGCCGGACACCTGCACCGCGACCGCCGCCTCGGGCAGGTCGATGGAGAAGTTGCCGACCTTCGACAGAACCAGCGTGCGGACCTCCCCCGAGCGGAACGCGTCGAACAGCCGCTCGCGCTCCTTGTTGGTGGTCGAACCCTCCACCACCGGAGCGTCGAGGTACTCACCGAGCTGGTGCAGCTGATCGATGTACCCCCCGATCACCAGGATCTGCTCGTCCGGGTGCCGGTCCAGCAGAGCCTGCACGACCGGCAGCTTGGTCCGGGCGGTCGCCGCCATCCGGTAGCGCTCCTCCGGCTCCGCCGTGGCGTACGCCATCCGCTCCGCGTCGGTCAGCGTCACCCGAACCTCCGTGCACAGCGCCGGGGCGATCCAACCCTGCGCCTCGATGTCCTTCCACGGCGCGTCGTAGCGCTTCGGGCCGATCAGCGAGAACACGTCGCCCTCCCGCCCGTCCTCGCGGACCAGGGTGGCGGTCAGGCCCAGCCGGCGGCGGGCCTGCAGGTCCGCGGTGAACCGGAAGATCGGAGCCGGCAGCAGGTGCACCTCGTCGTAGATGACCAGGCCCCAGTCCCGCGCCCCGAACAGGTCCAGGTGGGTGAACGCGCCGCCGCGCCGCGCGGTGAGCACCTGGTACGTGGCGATGGTGACCGGCCGGATCTCCTTGCGTTCGCCGGAGTACTCGCCGATCTCCTCCTCGGTCAGCGAGGTGCGCGCCACCAGCTCCCGCTTCCACTGCCGCCCGGCGACGGTGTTGGTCACCAGGATCAACGTGGTGGCCTTCGCGGTCGCCATCGCGGCGGCCCCGACCAGCGTCTTGCCGGCCCCACAGGGCAGCACCACCACCCCGGAACCGCCGGCCCAGAAGTGGTCGACCGCCTCCTGCTGGTACGACCGCAGCTGCCAACCGTCCTCGGCCAGCTCGATGGCGTGCGCCTCGCCGTCGACGTAACCGGCCAGGTCCTCCGCCGGCCAGCCCAGCTTCAGCAGCCCCTGCTTGAGGCGGCCCCGCTCGGACGGGTGCACCGCGATGGTGTCCGCGTCGATCCGGTCGCCGAGCATGCCGGCCAGCTTCTTGCTCTTGGCGACCTCGATCAGCACCATCCGGTCGAAGGCGTGCAGGACCAGGCCGTGCTGCGGGTGGTTGACCAGTTGCAACCGCCCGTACCGGTCCATCGTCTCGGCCACGTCGACCAGCAGGGCGTGCGGTACCGGATACCGCGAGTACTTGAGCAGCGCGTCGACGACACCCTCGGCGTCATGGCCGGCGGCGCGCGCGTTCCACAACCCCAGCGGCGTCAGCCGGTAGGTGTGCACGTGCTCCGGGGAGCGTTCCAGCTCGGCGAAGGGCGCGATCGCCATCCGGCACGCGAGCGCGTCGGCGTGGTCCACCTCCAGCAGGAGGGTCTTGTCCGACTGCACGATCAGTGGTCCGTCGCTCACGCGATACGCCTTCCGGAGCGGAATTGCCGACCCTCCAGTGTGCCACGCGAGAAATCCCCGCGCCCCGTGCAACCTTTCCGCCCGCCGCCGGGTGTGTACGGGTGGGAGGTCCGCGCGCGAAGGAACAGCGGGGGCGCGCGGACCCCCTCACTGATCGTCGGGCACCGCGGCC
>DASVVF010000652.1:0-3967 GCA_036386695.1 Catenuloplanes sp.
CGGTCAGCAACCGACGAGCAGGTCGTCGAGGCCGGTGATGCGCAGCACCCGCCGGACGGTGTCGCGGGCGCCGCTGATGGCGAAGCGGCACCCCGTTTCGGTGGCCAGGTTGTGCGCGGCCACCAGGGCGTTGGCGCCGGCCGCGCCGAAGAACTCGACACCTGCCAGGTCGCAGCACACCGGCCGGGACCCGTCCACCGCGTCCAGCAGCGCCAGCCGCAACAGCTCGACGGTTTCCAGGTCCACCTGCCCGACGGCGGTGACGACCACCATCGCGGCGCCGCCGCCCGCCGGTGGTCCGACATGACGGGACACCGTCAGCAACGGCGTGCCGTCGGGGCCGGCCACGGTGGCGGACAGCCTGAACGGTTGGGCGCCGCCGGACCGGTGCGGGGTAGCGGATGACTCCACCTGCGCGGGTGATGCGCTGGCCGGTGGATCCGCCGACGGCCGCGGGTTGGGGCCGGGCGGCCTGGATCGTTCTGAAATGGGCACAGTACTCCCCGTCCGTAGACCTGACGGGCGCGCGTTTTGACCCGGTCCAAGCTTAGCCAGGTTCGGGTCCGACCGCCAAGCCGCGGGCCTGCGCTTCGATGTGCGACGCCGGGCGGCAGGAGTAAACTCGGCTCCTGTGGCCGACGCCTCTCGCGCCGGCGAGCCGGCGTCGAGCAGCGGCGCGGGTCCCGGACCTCCTCGGAGTTCCGTGCACCGACCCCGTCAACCGGCACACCCGTTGCCTTCCCGCGGGTCGACCTGCCGCCGCACGCGCGAGGGACCTTGAGCTTCATGACGCAGCAGCAGCCATCCGACCCGACCCAGGCGTTTGCCGAGTTGGGGCGCATCAAGCTCGGCGAGACAGACCTGAACGGCGTCCTCACCCGGGTGGCCGAACTGGCCAGGGACACCATCCCCGGCGCCAACGAGGTGTCGGTCACCCTGGTCCGGCCGCGGGGCGCGCACACCGCCGCCTTCACCGGCGACCTGGCGGTCGTCCTCGACGAATGGCAGTACGAGCACGGTCATGGCCCCTGCCTGGTGGCGGCGGCGGACGCCGTCCCGCTGTCCATTGCGGACATGGCCACCGAGACCCGGTGGTCGCAGTGGGCGGCCCGGGCGCTTGAGGCCGGAGCGGGCAGTTCGCTGTCGATCGGATTACCCGTCCACGACGCGGTCACCGGCGCGCTGAACGTCTACAGCCGCGAGTCGCACAGCTTCGACTCCGACGCGATCCTGCTCGCCGAGACGTTCGCCGGTTACGCGGCGGTCGCCCTGGCCAACGCCCACCTCTACGACACCACGGCGACCCTGGCCCAGCACATGCAGGCGGCGATGGAGCATCGGGCCGTCATCGAACAGGCCAAGGGGATCGTCATGGCGGAACGGCGCTGCACGGCCGACGAGGCGTTCGCCATCCTGACCAAGGTGTCCCAGGACAGCAACCGCAAGCTGCGCGAGGTGGCCATGGTGCTGGTGGAGCAGGCCGGACGGCGCCCGCCCTCGTCCTGATCGAGCAGGACCCGTCAGCCGGCCCCGGTCAGCGCGGCCGGGTCCACCTCACCGTGCGCGACCAGCAGCGCCGGCCCGGACAGTCGGCACCCGCCGGTGGGGTCGAACGCGGCGATGAGCCGCCCGCCCGGCACGTCGATCGCGACGGTGCCGCTGGTCAGCCCGGCGTCGCGCAACGCCACCGCGGCGACGGCCACCGCACCGGAACCGCAGGACAGCGTCTCGGCCGACCCCCGCTCGTACACCCGCATGCGGACGTGCACGTCGGCATCCCCGACCGGGTCGCCCGGGGCGACGAACTCGACGTTGACCCCCGCCGGGAACACGGCAGGGTCGAAGGCCGGGGCCCGGGTCAGATCCAACGACTCCAGCGGCACCCCCGCCGGCAGGGAACAGACCAGGTGCGGGTTGCCGCAGTCGACGGCGGTGCCCGGCAGGGTGAGCGCCCCGATGGTCGTCGTGCTGGCCGCGTACGGCCGGGGGGTCCCCATGTCGACGGAGATGGCCGGCCCGCCGATCCGGGCACGCACGACCCCGGCACGGGTGGCGACCGGTAGTTCACCGCCGTCGGCGGTGGCCAGGCCGCTCGCGATGAGGTACCGGACGAACACCCGCACGCCGTTACCGCACATCTCGGCGTACGAGCCGTCGCCGTTCCAGTAGTCCATGAACCATTCCGCGTCGCCGGCGTAGCCGGCCGCGTCGGCGTGCTTGGCGCTGCGCACGACCCGCAGCACCCCGTCCGCCCCGATGCCGCGCCGGCGGTCACACAGCGCGGCGACCAGCTCCCCGGTGAGGGTGAGCTGCCCGTCCGGATCCGGCAGGATGACGAAGTCGTTGCCGGTGCCGTGACCCTTGGTGAACCGCATCAGGACATCATCGCGCAGCGGCCCGCACCGCCGCCAACGCGGTGCCGACCAGGTCCGGGTCGGCACCGTCGAGCCAGGTGACCCGCCGGTCGCGGCGGAACCAGGACCGCTGCCGGCGGACGAACCGGCGGGTCGTCCGGACCGTGTCGGCGCGCGCCTCGTCGTCGCCGCACCGGCCGTCGAGCAGCGCGAGCACCTGCTGGTAGCCCAGCGCCCGGCTGGCGGTGCGGCCCGCCCGCAGACCGTCGGCCGTCAGCGCGCGTACCTCGTCGACCAGGCCGGCCGCCCACATCGCGTCGACCCGGGTGGCGATCCGGTCGTCCAGCGCCGCGGTGTCGAGATCCACCCCGAGGTGCACGGCGTCGTAGAACGGTTTCGGATCGGGCAGCGCGGCGGTGAACGGCCCCCCGGTCAGTTCGACGACCTCCAGCGCCCGCACGATGCGCCGACCGTTGCCGGGCAGGATCCGCTCGGCGGCGGCCGGGTCCGCGGTCCGCAGCCGGTCGTGCAGGGCCGCTGGTCCGGCGGCGGCCAGATCCGCCTCCAGCCGGGCCCGCAACGCCGGGTCGGTGCCCGGAAACTCGAACTCCTCCAGCACCGCGCGCACGTACAGCCCGGACCCGCCGACCAGCAGCGGGGTACGTCCCCGGGCCAGGATGTCGTCGACAGCGGCGCGGGCCAGCCGTTGGTACCCGGCGACACTGGCCGGTTCGGTGACCGGCCAGATGTCCAGCACGTGGTGCGGCACCCCGGCCCGCTCGGCCGAAGTCAGCTTCGCCGTGCCGATGTCCATCCCCCGGTAGAGCTGCATCGAGTCGGCGTTGACCACCTCACCGTCGAGCGCGTGGGCCAGCGCCAGGCTCAGCGCCGACTTGCCCGCCGCGGTCGGCCCGAGGACGGCGACCACCGTCACCCCGGCTCCAGCCCCGGTCATGCCGGCTCCCAGTTGGCCACGAAGTAGGCCACCCCGTACGGCGCGGCGTGGTACGTCAGGTCACCGCGCCAGGGGCCGCCGGCCGCCCGCACCGCCGCCGCCAGCACCTGCCACGGAGCCCGACCGACCGCCTGCAGTCCGGCGGACAGGTCCGGGTCCAGGCCGGCCAACGCCTCGGCGTCCGCCTCGGCCAGGGCCCGGGCGACGGCGGTGTCGTACGGCGCCGCGCGCGGGTCGTCGTACCCCGGTGCCCTGGGTCCGCGGCAGGCGGACCCGTCCCCCATCACCAGCAGCGCCCACGGCGTGCCCGACCCGACCCGCGTCCCGATGGCCGCGCACCCGGCCGGCGACGTCGAGCGGTCGACGGTGAGCATCCGCAGGTCGCGCGCGCCCGCCCGGGGCACCCGACGCAGCAGCCAGGCAGCGACGAGCAGGCTCAGCGGGAGCCGTTGCGGCCCATCCACGCCGGCCGGCCGCCCGACCGTCACCTCCAGCGGCACCCCCCAGGGGGCGAACGAGCCCCGCAACGGGTGGGCGTACTCCGTGATCCCGGCGCCCGGCCCGGCGCCCGCCCGTGGCGGGCTGGCGGCGTCGGGGCCGACCACCAGCAGGGTCCGCGCTCCGGAGGCCACCAGCCGGTCGACGGCGGCGTCGCAGG
>DASVVF010000653.1:0-23261 GCA_036386695.1 Catenuloplanes sp.
CGGCAATTACGGGGAGATGTGGCAAACCGGTGCGCACCACGTCCCAGATGGCGTCGGCCACGTCATCCTTGGGGCGCTCTGTTACCGAGGTCATGGTGCCGTCCGCGCCGAGCAGGGTGACGGTGTTGTGTTCCGCGCCGAAGACCTTGTCCACGCCGACCTCGTTGACGACGATCAGATCCGCGCGCTTGCGGGTCAGCTTCCCGCGGGCGTTGGCCAGAGCGTCGGTGGTCTCGGCGGCGAAGACCACCAGCAGTTGCCCGGGCTGCTTGCGGGCACCCAGTTCGGCGGCGATGTCGGGATTGGTGACCAGGGTGATGGTGGGCGCGGCGCCGCCCTCGACCTTTTTGATTTTGTCGTCGGCCACGGTGGCCGGCCGGAAATCAGCCGGTGCCGCCGCCATGACCACCACGTCGGCGTCGGCCGCCGCCTCCAGGGTGGCCTTACGCAGTTCCTCGGTGGTGCCCACCCGGACCAACCGCACGCCGGCCGGGTCGGGCAGGGCGACGTTGGCCGCGACGAGGGTGACCCGCGCGCCTCGGGCGGCGGCCGTGCGGGCCAGGGCGTAGCCCTGCTTACCGGAGGACCGGTTGCCCAGGAACCGCACCGGATCGAGCGGTTCCCGGGTGCCGCCCGCGGTGACCACGACGCGCCGACCGGCCAGATCGGCGACCGGGGCGCCCCGGGTGAGGACCCGCCGGGCGAACGTGAAGATCTCGACGGGGTCGGGCAGCCGGCCCCGGCCGGTGTCGGCGCCGGTGAGCCGGCCCACCGCGGGCTCGACCACCAGGGCACCGCGCCGCCGCAGGGTGGCCACGTTGTCCGCGGTGGCCGGGTGCTCCCACATCTCGGTGTGCATGGCCGGTGCGAACACGACCGGGCAGCGGGCGGTGAGCAGGGTGTTGGTGAGCAGATCGTCGGCGAGCCCGTGCGCCGCCTTGGCGAGCAGGTCGGCGGTGGCCGGGGCCACCACCACCAGATCCGCTTCCTGACCGAGGCGCACGTGCGGCACCTCGTGCACCGCTTCCCAGACCGTGTCGGCGACCGGCTGACCGGACAGCGCCGCCCAGGTCGGCGCCCCGACGAAACGCAGCGCCGACGCGGTGGGCACCACCCGCACCCGGTGACCGGATTCGGTGAACAGCCGCAGCAGCTCGCAGGCCTTGTAGGCGGCGACCCCGCCGGCGACCCCCAGCACGACCTGGTGAGCGGCGGTCATCGGCTGCGGCTCATGCTCGGACGACTCAGGGCTGGTCGGACGACTCAGGGCTGGTCGGTCGGCTCGGCCGTG
Source organism: Catenuloplanes sp. (assembly GCA_036386695.1). GTDB lineage: Bacteria > Actinomycetota > Actinomycetes > Mycobacteriales > Micromonosporaceae > DASVVF01. The sequence continues at coordinate 1,292 of DASVVF010000653.1, forward strand.
AGCAGGCCGGCGTTGATCTCGCGCATCGCGATCGACAACGGCTTCTCCTGCGGGGTGGTCTCCACCAGCGGCCCGACATACTCCAACAGGCCCTCGCCGAGCTGGCTGTAGTAGGCGTTGACCTGCCGGGCCCGCTTGGCCGCGAAGATCACCAGGGAGTACTTCGACGAGGTCTTGTCGAGCAGTTCGTCGATGGGGGGGTTGGTGATGCCTTCGGGGTTGGCGACTGTTCCCACGAAAAAGACCTCTGCTTCTTGTCGGCCGCGTCAACTGTCGGGCCATGGTGTGTCTGCTCGGTCAACCCCGCGGGTGTGGCTGCGCGGGGGTCAGTACGGACGAACCGAGCAATCCTACCAGCTCATCCGCGGCCCGATCGACGAAGTCGTTGACCACGGTGACGTCGAACTCCCCCTCGGCGGCCAACTCCTCGTCGGCGTGCTCCAGCCGCCGGCGGATGGTCTCCTCGTCGTCGGTGCCCCGGTCGACAAGTCGACGCTTGAGCTCCTCCACGCTGGGCGGGGCGAGGAAGACCAGCTGGGCGTGCGGCATGCTGGCCCGCACCTGGCGGGCCCCCTGCAGGTCGATCTTCAGCAGCACCGGCTCGCCCTGGCGCAGCTTCTCCTCGACCCGGCCGCGCGGCGTGCCGTACAGGTTGCCGGCGAACTCGGCCCACTCCAGCAGCCGGCCGCCGGCGACGAGGCGCTCGAACTCCGGGCGGTCGACGAAGAAGTAGTGCACGCCGTCGACTTCGTTGTGGCGGGGCTTGCGGGTGGTGACCGACACCGACAGCCACACCCACGGCGAGCGCTTGCGGATCAGTTCGATGACGCTGTCCTTGCCTACCCCCGAAGGGCCGGAGAGAACCGTCAGCCGGGCCGGCGGACGCGCGTCGTGATCCATGTCTCTCCTCAATCGTCAGCAGGGCCGGGACGCCGGCTCAGCGGCGCCACGGCCCCGCTGACGGATGCACATCACTTGCCTTGTTTCTACACGGTCCGGCGGATCAGTTCGCGGCGAACTCTCCGAGCAGAGCCTTGCGCTGCTGCTCGCCGAGCCCGCGCAGGCGGCGGCTGTCGGCGATCTTGAGCTTCTCCATGATCTGGGTGGCTCGGATCTTACCGATACCCGGTAGCGCCTGAAGCACAGCCGATACCTTCAACTTACCGACAACATCGTCGCCCTCCGCACGTTCAAGAACGGCGGCGAGGGTGGTCTTGCCCTGCTTGAGCTGCTCCTTCAGCTCAGCACGGGCCTTGCGGATCTCCGCAGCCTTCTCCAGCGCGGCAGCGCGCTGCTCGGGGCTCAGTGACGGGAGCGGCACCAGTTCTCCTCAGGTCCCTATCGTGCCGGTAGTCCAATACCGGCACATCTGTGAAACGTGGGGTGGCCGGTCACCAAAGGGGCATGTGGTTCCCGGCGCCGGGAAAACTAGCGGTCAACGGCGTTTTCGGCAACGTGGCGCGACATGGTCACATCTGCGCCGCCCCGTCACGACGCGCCCGCGCCACCCAACGCGGCCGCACATTCGTCGCGCGCCCGATGCGCCGCGGCGCGCAGCGCGGCCACGTCGGGGCCGTGTCCGAGCACCTCCCGGGAGTACGCCGGAAGCACCTGAGACAGGCTCGCGCCGAAGACCCTGCGCAGGTCGGCGGGGGTCGCGCCCTGGGCTCCGAGGCCCGGAGCGAGCAGTGGACCGTTCACCCCGGAGAGGTCGTGGCCGGTCTCGCCGATCGTCGCGCCGACCACCAGGCCGAAGCTTCCCAGCGGTCGTGCACCCGCGTTGAGCTGGGAAATCTCGTCGATGACGGTCTGCGCGACGGTCCGGCCGTCGGCACCGCGGGCGTGCTGGACGGCAGGGCCCTGCGGGTTCGATGTGAGCGCCAACACGAACACTCCGCCGCCGTTGCGGGCGGCCGTGTCGAACATCGGGGTGAGCGCGCCCACGCCGAGATACGGGCTCGCGGTGATCGCGTCGACATACAGACTGCTGGATGGATCGAGGTACGCCGCAGCGTACGCGGCGACCGTAGACCCGATGTCGCCACGCTTGACGTCGAGCAGCACAAGGGTTCCGGCCTCCCGCAACTGTCGGATAATTGACTCAAGCACCGCCACTCCGCGAGAACCGAACCGCTCGAAGAACGCCGACTGGGGCTTGACCACGGCTACCTGCCCGCCGAGGGCGTCGACCACCGTCTGGGCGAACCGGGACACCCCGTCGATGTCGTCACCGAGCCCCCAGCGGGCCAGCAGCGCCGGGTGCGGGTCGATACCCACACAGAGCGGCCCCCGCCGCCGCACGGCCTGCTGAAGGCGGCTTCCGAAGCTTTCCAAGGTGGTGGATCCTTTCCGGTCGTACCGCTGGGTCACGCCACCGCGACCGCCGCGCCGATGGCGCGGGCGATGCGGGCGACGTCGTCGGGGCCGGCCAGGTACGGCGGCATGGTGTAGATCAGATCGCGGAACGGCCGCAGCCAGACGCCGGCGGCCACGGCCGCGGCGGTGGCGGCGGCCACGTCGACCGGGTGGTCCAGCTGCACCACGCCGATCGCTCCGAGGACCCGCACGTCGGTCACCCCCGGCATGGCGCGCAGCGGCAGCAGGCCGGCGTGCAGACCCCCCTCGACGCGCTCGACGGCCGCCGCCCAGTCGCCGTCGAGCAGCAGCCCGATGGAGGCGTTGGCCACCGCGCAGCCCAGCGGATTGCCCATGAACGTCGGCCCGTGCGCGAGGATCCCCTCGGGACCCGCGGCGATGCCCCGGGCCACCCGGGCGGTGCAGAGGGTCGCCGCCAGGCTGAGGTAGCCGCCGGTGAGCGCCTTGCCGACACAGAGCACGTCGGGACTGACCCCGGCGTGCTCGGCGGCGAACAACCTCCCGGTGCGCCCGAATCCGGTCGCGATCTCATCGAAGATGAGCACGATGTCCGCGGCCGCGGTCACCTCACGCAGCACCCGCAGGTACGCCGGATGGTGGAACCGCATCCCGCCGGCGCCCTGCACGACCGGTTCGGCGATCACCGCGGCCAGCTCGCCGGCATGGCGCTCGATGCCCTCGGCCAGCGCGGCGGCGTACCCGGCGTCGACCGGGGCGTCGAACCCCGGTGGCGGCTCGGCGGCGAAGAGCTGCCGGGGCAGCACCCCGGTCCACAGGTGGTGCATCCCGCCGACCGGGTCGCACACGCTCATCGGGTGGAAGGTGTCCCCGTGGTAGCCGCCCCGCCAGGTGGCCAACCGGTGCCGCTCCGGTCGACCCCGGGCACGCTGGTACTGCACCGCCATCTTGATCGCCACCTCCACGCTGACCGAGCCGGAGTCACTGAGGAACACGTGCTCCAACCCGGCCGGGGTGATGTCGACCAGGGTGCGGGCCAGTCGGACGGCCGGCTCGTGGGTGAGACCGCCGAACATGACGTGGCTCATCCGGCCGAGCTGGTCGTGGACGGCCGCGTCCAGCACCGGGTGGCGGTAGCCGTGGACGGCCGCCCACCACGACGACATGCCGTCGACCAACTCCCGGCCGTCGGCCAGCCGCAGCCGCACCCCGGTGGCGCTGTGCACCACGTAAGGCTCCTGGGCCGCCGGCATCGCGGCGTACGGGTGCCAGACATGCGCCCGGTCCAGCGCCGTGATCTCCTCGGGCGTCACCGCCGCCCCCGGCTCCGCCGCCGGTCAGGTACCCCCGCACCCGCCTTTGCTCTGCTTCCCCCGAGGAAACACCCGGTGTCCGGAGATCGGACAACTGGACACCGGGCAGCAGGTGCTTCCCATAGGGAAGCAGAGCAAAGGCCGCGCGGGGACAGTGTCGGGGCCGGGACGGCGGACCCCGGCGCGGGGGCCGGGTGGATCACCGCCGGGCCCGGCGGGCGATCTCCCGGACCAGGCCGGGGCCGCGGTAGATGAACCCGGTGTAGAGCTGCACCAGACTGGCGCCCGCGGCGAACAACCGGGTCGCGTCGTCGGGGTCGAGGATGCCACCGACCCCGATCACCGGCAGCGCGCCGCCGGTCTCTCGGTGCACGAAGGCAACCACCTCACGGGCCCTGGCGGTCAGCGGGCGACCGGACAGGCCACCGGCCTGGGCACCGAGCGGCAGGTCCGCGGGGGCCAGGCCGTGGCGGCCCAGCGTGGTGTTGGTGGCGATCACGCCGGCGGCGCCCCGGTCGGCGCAGACCTGCAGGAGGTCGGCTACCGCGTGGTCGGTCAGGTCCGGCGCGATCTTGACCAGGACCGGCTTCTCCCCCACCAGCGCGGCGAGCAGGGCGTCCAGGTGGGCGCGGTCCTGCAACGTCCGCAGGCCCGGGGTGTTCGGCGAGGAGACGTTGACCGCCAGGTAGTCGGCGTACGGCCCGAGGGCCTTGGCCGAGGCGAGGTAGTCGTCGACCGCCTCGTCCAGCGGGGTGACCTTGGATTTGCCCAGCGAGATGCCCAACGGCACCGGCAACCGGCCCACCGCGGCCAGCCGGTCGGCCAGCGCCGACGCGCCGGCGTTGTTGAAGCCCATCCGATTGATCACCGCTTCGCTGGCCCGCAACCGGAAGATCCTCGGCCGGTCGTTGCCGGGCTGCGGGTGCGCGGTCACCGTGCCGACCTCGACGAAGCCGAAGCCCAGCGCCGGCCAGGCCGGCAGGGCCACCCCGTTCTTGTCCATCCCGGCGGCCAGGCCCACCGGGTTGGGGAAGTCGACGCCGAACACCCGCACCGGCGCCGAGACCGCGTAGCGGGCCCGCAACGCCGCCAGCACCCCGGCCCGCCCGCTCAGCGCCGCCAGCCGCTCCAGCGTCCACTCGTGCGCCGCCTCCGCGTCCCCCCCACCAACCCGGAACAGCCCTGCCCGCACCACCCGCTCAAAGATCACGCCGGCACCTCCGGCCAGCGGTGCCGATCATGGAGTTGGCGGCCGCGCAACGGCGTTTCCGTGCCGCAAACGCCATGATCGACCGACAGGGGTGGGTGGGGCAGGGTCGGGTGGGGTTGGGGCGGCGGGGTCATGGGGTGGGCCGCAGGATGGCGTGCAGCTCCTGCAGGGGGCGGACGGACATGTCGCCGTTGATCAGCGCTTCGATGCCCATCACGGCGGCGGCGGCGCCGGGCACCGTGGTGATGCAGGGGATGTCGGCGGTGACGGCGGCGCTGCGGATCTCGTACCCGTCGGAGCGGGCACTGGCCCCCGAGCCCTGCGGGGTGTTCACCACCAGGGCGATCTCGCCGGCCAGGATCAGCGACACCGCGTCCCCGTCGGGCCCCTCGAAATGCTTCGGCACGATCTGGCAGTCGATGCCGTAGCGGCGCAGCACCTCACCGGTGCCGGTGGTGCTGACGATGGTGAAGCCGAGGTCGGCCAGACGCTTCACCGGGAACACCATCGCCCGCTTGTCCCGGTTGGCGACCGAGACGAACACCTTCCCGGCGGTGGGCAGCGAACCGTACGCCGCGGCCTGCGACTTCGCGAACGCCTGCCCGAAGCCGACGTCGATGCCCATCACCTCACCGGTGGACTTCATCTCCGGGCCGAGCAGGCTGTCCACGCCCTTGCCGGCCGGGGTGCGGAACCGCTTGAACGGCAGCACCGCCTCCTTCACCGCGACCGGGGCGTTCGGGTTGACGTCACCGCCGTCCGGGCCGGTACGCCCCGGGTGGTCGCCGTCCGCCGGGGTCAACACCCCCTCGGCGCGCAGCTCCGCGATGGTGGCACCGAGCATGATCCGGGCCGCCGCCTTGGCCAGCGGCACGGCGGTGGCTTTCGAGACGAACGGCACGGTCCGCGAGGCGCGCGGGTTGGCCTCCAGGACGTACAGCACGTCGTCCTTGAGGGCGTACTGCACGTTGAGCAGGCCGCGCACGCCGACCCCGCGGGCGATCGCGGCGGTGTACCGGCGCACCTCGGCCAGGTGGGAACCGGCCAGGGTCATCGGGGGCAACGCGCACGACGAGTCGCCGGAGTGGATCCCGGCCTCCTCGATGTGCTCCATCACCCCGCCGATGTACACGTCGCCGGTGGCGTCGCAGAGCGCGTCCACGTCGATCTCGATGGCGTCGTCGAGGAACCGGTCGACCAGCACCGGGTGGTCCGGCGAGATCTCGGTGGCCCGGTCGATGTAGCCGCGCAGCGTCGGCTCGTCGTACACGATCTCCATGCCCCGCCCGCCGAGCACGTACGACGGGCGCACGAGCACCGGGTAGCCGATCTCGTCGGCGATGGCCTTGGCCTCGTCGAAGCTAGTCGCCGTGCCGTGCGCGGGGGCGCGCAACCCGGCCCGGGCCAGCAGGGCGCCGAAGGCTCCGCGCTCCTCCGCCAGGTGGATCGACTCCGGGGAGGTCCCGACGATCGGCACGCCGGCGTTCTTCAGCCGCTGGGCCAGACCCAACGGGGTCTGCCCGCCGAGCTGCACGATCACCCCGAGCACCCCGGGGCCGCCGGCCGCCCGGCCGGACTCGTCCTCGCAGCGCCACACCTCCAGGACGTCCTCGAAGGTGAGCGGCTCGAAGTAGAGCCGGTCGGCGGTGTCGTAGTCGGTGGAGACGGTCTCCGGGTTGCAGTTGACCATGACGGTCTCGTAGCCGGCCGCCCGCAGCGCCATGACCGCGTGCACGCAGGAGTAGTCGAACTCGATGCCCTGCCCGATCCGGTTCGGCCCGGAGCCCAGGATCAGCACCTTCGGCCGGTCCGACGGCTCGACCTCGGTCTCCTGCTCGTAGGTGGAGTAGTGGTACGGCGTCGTCGCGGCGAACTCGGCCGCGCAGGTGTCCACGGTCTTGTACACCGGCCGGATCGCCAGCCGGTGGCGCAGCGTACGGACGCCGTCCTCGCCGGCCAGCTCCGGGCGCAACGCGGCCAACTGCCGGTCGGACAGCCCGGCCCGCTTGGCCAGCCGCAGCAGCGCCTCGTCGAGCACCGGGGCGGCCAGGATCCGCTCACGCAGCTCGACCAGCGCGGCGATCTCCTCCAGGAACCACGGGTCGATCCCGCCGCTGGCCTCGTGCACCTGCGCCACCGTGGCGCCCAGCCGCAACGCCAGCTCCACCGTGTACAGCCGGCCGTCGTGCGGGACCCGCAGCGCGTCGAGGACGCGCCGCACGGTGATGTCGGCCGGGTCGGCGCCGGCCGCGGCGGCGACAGCGGCGTCCGGGACGGTCCAGAACCCGACCGCCTTGGTCTCCATCGAGCGCATCGCCTTGTTCAGCGCCTCGCTGAAGTTGCGACCCAGGCTCATCGCCTCGCCGACCGACTTCATCGTGGTGGTCAGCTCCGCGTCCGCGCCGGGGAACTTCTCGAACGCGAAGCGCGGGATCTTCACCACCACGTAGTCCAGGCTCGGCTCGAACGCCGCCGGGGTCTTGCGGGTGATGTCGTTGGGGATCTCGTCGAGGGTGTAGCCGATGGCTAGCTTCGCGGCGATCTTCGCGATCGGGAACCCGGTGGCCTTGCTGGCCAGGGCGCTGGAACGGGACACCCGCGGGTTCATCTCGATGACCACCAGCCGGCCGTCGCGCGGGTTCACCGCGAACTGGATGTTGCAGCCGCCGGTGTCGACGCCGACCTCGCGCAGCACCGCGATGCCCAGGTCACGCAGCTTCTGGTACTCCACGTCGGTCAGCGTCATCGCCGGGGCGACGGTGACGCTGTCACCGGTGTGCACGCCCATCGGGTCGATGTTCTCGATGGAGCAGACCACCACCACGTTGTCGTGGTGGTCGCGCATCAGCTCGAGCTCGTACTCCTTCCAGCCGAGCACGCTCTCCTCGATCAGCACCTCGTGCACGGGGGAGGCGGCCAGCCCGGCGCCGGCGATGCGCCGCAGGTCCTCGTCGGTGTGGGCCATCCCCGAGCCCAGCCCGCCCATCGTGAACGACGGCCGGATCACCACCGGCAGCCCCAGGTCGGCGGCGGTGGCGCGGACCTCGTCCATCGAGTGGCACACCCGGGACCGGGGCACCAGCCCCTCCGAACCGATCCCGATCCGGGCGCCGGCCTTCGCGACGATGTCCTTGAACAGCTGCCGGTCCTCGCCGCGGCGGATCGCGTCGATGTTCGCGCCGATCAGCTCGACGCCGTACTTGTCCAGCACCCCGGACTCGTGCAGGGCGACGGCGGTGTTCAGCGCGGTCTGCCCGCCCAGGGTGGGCAGGATGGCGTCGGGCCGCTCCCGGGCGATGATCAGCTCGACGAACTCCGGGGTGATCGGCTCGACGTACGTCGCGTCGGCGAACTCCGGGTCCGTCATGATCGTCGCCGGGTTGGAGTTGACCAGCGACACCCGCAGCCCTTCGGCGCGCAACACCCGGCACGCCTGGGTGCCGGAGTAGTCGAACTCGCTGGCCTGGCCGATCACGATCGGCCCGGAGCCGATCACCATGACGTGGTTGAGATCAGAACGCTTCGGCATGACCGAGCCTCTACTTCCGGCCGAGGGCGGGAACGCCCTCGATCAACTCGGCGAAGCGGTCGAACAGGTAGTCCGCGTCGTGCGGGCCGGCTGCCGCCTCCGGGTGGTACTGGACGGTGAAGGCGGGCACGTCGCGCGCCCGCAGCCCTTCGACCACATTGTCGTTGAGGCAGACATGGCTGACCTCGACCCCGCCGAAGTCGGTGTCGATGACCGTGTCGAGCGGCGCGTCCACGGCGAAGCCGTGGTTGTGGCTGGTGACCTCCACCTTGCCGGTGACCCTGTCCAGCACCGGCTGGTTGATGCCGCGGTGGCCGTACCCCAGCTTGTAGGTGCCGAAGCCCAGCGCCCGGCCGAGGATCTGGCTGCCGAAGCAGATGCCGAACAGCGGCACCCGCCGGCGCATCACCTCGCGGGCCAGCTCGACCGGATGGTCGGCGGTGGCCGGGTCACCGGGGCCGGGCGAGAAGAACACCGCGTCCGCGCCGGTGGCCAGGATCTCCTCGATCGACGAGGCGGCCGGCAGCACATGCGTCGTCACCCCGCGGGCGGCCAGCCGGCGCGGCACGTTGCGCTTGATACCCAGGTCCAGCGCCGCCACGGTGAAGCGGTGCGCACCCTGGGCGTCGACGGTGTACGGCCGGGGCGTCGACACCTGAGCGGACAGGTCGGCGCCGACCATGCCCGGCGCCGCCAGCACCCGCTCCCGCAGCCCCTCGGCATCGGTGTCCACACTGGATACACCGACCCGCATCGCCCCACGCTCGCGCAGATGGCGGGTCAGCGCCCGGGTGTCCACCCCGCTGATGCCGACCACCCCCTCGGCGGCCAACCGGTCCTCCAGGCTGCCGGTGGAACGCCAGTTCGACGCGCTGCGGGCCGGGTCACGCACCACGTACCCGGCCACCCAGATCCGGCCCGACTCGTCGTCCTCGCCGTTCACCCCGGTGTTACCGATGTGCGGCGCCGTCTGCACCACCACCTGACGGTGGTACGACGGGTCGGTCAGCGTCTCCTGGTAACCGGTCATGCCGGTGGTGAACACCGCCTCGCCGAAGGTCTCCCCCACCGCGCCGTACGCCTCACCCCGGAAGCTGCGCCCGTCCTCCAGGACCAGGACCGCCGGCTGTCTACCCCTCATCGCGTTGCCTTTCCGTCCAGAACCGTCGGCACGCCCCGCAGGAAGGTCGCCACGATGCGACCGGGCAGGACCATCCCGGCGTACGGGGTGTTACGGCTACGGCTGGCGAAGTCCGCTGCGTCGACGGGCCGTCGGGCGGCCGGGTCGACCAACGTCAGGTTCGCCAGCACGCCCGGCGCCGGGTCCAGCCCGTGGCCGGTCAGCCCGGCGATCCGGGCCGGCGTCCGGGACATCCGCTCGGCGATCAGGTCCCACCGCTCACCGAGCACCGAGAGCACCACCGACAGCGCGGTCTCCAACCCCAGCATCCCCGGGCGGGCGTTGGCCCACTCGCATTCCTTGTCCTCGACGGTGTGCGGGGCGTGGTCGGTGGCGACCACGTCGATGATCCCCTCCACCAGGCCGGCGCGCAGCGCCTCGACGTCGGCGGCGGTCCGCAGCGGCGGGTTCACCTTGAACACCGGGTCGTAGCTGGTCGCCAGCTCGTCGGTGAGCAGCAGATGGTGCGGGGTGACCTCGGCGGTCACCCGGACCCCGCGGGCCTTGGCGTGCCGCAGCACCTCCACGCTGCCAGCCGTGGAGACGTGGCAGACATGCAGTCGGCTGCCGACGTGCTCGGCCAGCAGCACGTCACGGGCGATGATCGCCTCCTCGGCCACGGCCGGCCAGCCGGTCAGACCGAGCCGGGTGGAGACCTCACCCTCGTGCATCTGGGCGCCCTCGGTCAGCCGGGGCTCCTCGGCGTGCTGGGCGATGATCCCGTCGAACGCCTTGACGTACTCCAGCGCCCGGCGCATCAGCCGGGGGTCGGCCACGCAGTGCCCGTCGTCGGAGAAGATCCGCACCGTCGCGGCGCTGGTGGCCATCGCGCCGAGCTCGGCGAGCCGTTCGCCGGCCAGCCCGACGGTGACCGCGCCGATCGGCTGCACGTCGACCAGGCCGGCCTCCCGACCCAACCGGAACACCTGCTCGACCACCCCGGCGGTGTCGGCGACCGGGGACGTGTTGGCCATCGCGCAGACCGCGGTGTAGCCGCCCACGGCCGCCGACCGGCTGCCGGTCTCGACGGTCTCGGCGTCCTCACGACCGGGCTCGCGCAGGTGGGTGTGCAGGTCCACCAGGCCCGGCAGGGCGACCAGGCCGTCCGCGTCGAGCACCTGGGCGCCGGCACCATCCAGGCCGTGGCCCACCTGCGCGACCACGCCGTCGCGGATCAGCAGGTCGGTCGGGTCACCGCCGACGATCCGCGCGCCCCTGATGAGGTACGTGGTCACTGCGCCATCCTCTCGTTGGTGCGGGTCCCGCTCACGCGGGTGGCCTCCTGATGCGTGGACTCGCGGCCCTCGCTGCGCTCGGTGCACTCGCTCACGCCGTGCCTCCTGAGGCGTGGACTCGCGGCCCTCGCTGCGCTCGGTGCACTCGCTCACGCCTTACCGCCGAGCAGGAGGTAGAGCACGGCCATCCGCACGGACACCCCGTTGCCGACCTGCTCGACGATGGTGGAGCGGGGGGAGTCGGCCACCTCGGGGGCGATCTCCATCCCCCGGTTCATCGGCCCGGGATGCATCACGATCGCGTGCTCGGGCAGCCGGCGCATCCGCGCGCCGTCCAGCCCGTACCGGCGGGCGTACTCGCGGATCGAGGGGAAGTAGGAGTCGGGCAGGCCGCTCGGGCTCTGCCGCTCGGTCTGCACCCGCAGCATCATCACCACGTCCACGGTCGGCAGGACCGCGTCCAGGTCGTACGAGACATCGGTGGCCGGGCCCAGCGCCGCGGCGATGTGCACTGGGATCAGCGTCGGTGGCCCGACCAGGGTGACCTTGGCCCCGAGGGTGGACAGCAGCAGCACGTTGGAGCGGGCCACCCGGCTGTGCAGCACGTCGCCGACCACCGCCACGTGCAGGCCGGCGAGCCGGCCCAGCCGGGAGCGCATCGTGTACGCGTCCAGCAGCGCCTGGGTCGGGTGCTCGTGGGTGCCGTCGCCCGCGTTGACCACCGACCCGTCGACCCAGGCGGCGAGCCGGTGCGGCGCGCCGGAGGCCGGGTGCCGGACCACCACCGCGTCGGCGCCCATCGCCTGCAGGGTCAGCGCGGTGTCCTTGAGGCTCTCGCCCTTGGACACGCTGGAGCCCTTCGCGGAGAAGTTGATGACGTCGGCGGAGAGCCGCTTCGCCGCGGCCTCGAAGGAGATCCGGGTGCGGGTGGAGTCCTCGTAGAACAGGTTGACCACGGTGCGCCCGCGCAGAGCGGGCAGCTTCTTGACCTCCCGGCCCGCCACGCTGGCCATCTCGGCTGCGGTGTCCAGGATCAGGGTGGCCGTCGCGGCGTCGAGATCGCCCGCCGACAGCAGATGCCGGATCATGGGTTGTTGCCTCCGGAGAGTCGGACCTCGTCGACGCCGTCGGTCTCGGCCAGACACACCCGCACGCTCTCGGTCAACGCGGTCGGGATGTTCTTGCCCACGTAGTCGGCCCGGATCGGCAGCTCCCGGTGACCCCGGTCGACGAGCACCGCCAGCTGCACCGAGCTGGGGCGGCCGACATCGTTGAGGGCGTCCAGTGCGGCCCGCACCGTCCGGCCGGAGAACAGCACGTCGTCGACGAGGATGACCCGGCGACCGTCGATGCCCCCGGGCGGCAGCTCGGTCTTGCCGAGGGCGCGTACGGCGTGTAGCCGGAGATCGTCGCGGTAGAGGGTGATGTCCAGCGCGCCGACGGGCACGTCGATGTTCTCGAAGGCGCGGATCCGGGCGGCGAGACGGCGGGCCAGCGGCACCCCCCGGGTGGGAATGCCCAGCAGGACGGTGCCGGTCGCGCCGGAGGTCTTCTCCAGCACCTGGTGCGCGATCCTATCCACGACCCGCGTCAGGTCAGCGGAGTCGAGGATTGTCTTTGTCGGTGCTGCCAATGGCTGCCCGGCCGGTCGGTGCTGACCGGTAGGCGGCGGGGCAGCCGGAGAGTAGGCCACAGGGACCTCCTTCCCCGCCTCACGGGACGGGTCGTTAAAGGATGTCGTGCCGGCCTGCCGCGAAGCGGCCTGCCGGGGCTGCACGTTACGTTACCAGCGATCAGGCGAAAGGCCGGAGTGACGTGGCTGACCCACTTGAACCCCCCGCCGAACTGGTCCTCCTTACGGCACGTTGCGAACTCCTCGGTAATGAGCGCTTGACCGGGCGTCGCAACCCCCGTAGCGTCACGCTCCGTAGCGATCGCTGGGGAGAACCCCCGGTCCACCACTGGGAGTGTCTGTATGCCCTCTGAGTACGCCAAGTCGTTGGGCGCCCGTCTGCGCTCGATCCGCCAACAGCAGGGTCTGTCCCTGCAGGGGGTGGAGGAAAAGTCAAACGGGCGGTGGAAAGCCGTCGTCGTCGGCTCGTACGAGCGGGGAGACCGCGCGGTCACCGTGTCCCGTCTCGCTGAGCTGGCGGACTTCTACCGGGTGCCCGTGTCCGAGCTGCTGCCGGACGGCAGTGGCATCCGCCATGAGACCACCAACAAGATCGTGCTGGACCTCGAGAAGCTGTACGACGATGCTCCCGAGGATCTGGCCTACGTCGCCCGGTACGCGCGGGCGATCCAGCAGCAACGCGGCGACTACAACGGCCGCGTGCTGTCCATCCGGGCAGACGACCTTCGGGCGCTGGCCATTGTCTACGACGTTTCACCGTCGGGGCTGATCGAGCGCCTGACCGAGCAGGGCGTGCTGGTCGCCGACCCCCGGGCGTTCTTCACGTCCTGATCCATCCCCCCGGGCACCAGGGTCCGCGCCAACCCGGCGCGGGCCCCGGCTACCGGCGGTACCAGCTCGACCCCCGCCGGCCGGGACCGGCTCAGCAGGTGACTCCGGACCGGCTCAGCGGGTGACTCCTGATCGGCTCAGCGGGTGGCGAACTCGGCGATCCGGCCGAGCACGCCGTTGAGGAACCGCGGCGAGTCGTCGGTCGACATCTGCTTGGCCAACTCCACCGCTTCGGTGATCGCCACCGGGTCGTCGATCTCGTCGACGTAGAGCAGCTCGTACACCGCGATGCGGGCCAGGTTGCGGTCCACCGCGGGCATCCGCTCCAGCGTCCACCCCTCGGCGTAGCTGCCGATCAGCTCGTCGATCCGGTCGAGGTGCGCGGCGACGCCCTCGACGAGGCTCACCGCGTACGTCATGTGTTCCGGCCGCGGCTGTTCGACCCGGCCGAGATAGGCCGCCAGCACCTCCACCGGTGGACTGTCGCGCATGTCCGCCTCGTAGAGAACGTCGAGGGCCCGCTTGCGCGCCTTGCGGCGGGCGGGCATTTTCGACTTCGGCGCCTCCGCCATCAGGCCCGGCCGAGGTAACGGCCGTCGCGGGTGTCGACCTTGATCTTCTCGCCGGTGGTGACGAACAGCGGCACCGCCACGGTGGCGCCGGTCTCGACGGTGGCCGGTTTGGTGCCGCCGGTCGACCGGTCGCCCTGCAGGCCCGGCTCGGTGTAGGTCACCTCCAGGATCACGCTGGTCGGCAGCTCGATGTAGAGCGGCAGGCCCTCGTGGGTGGCCACCATCGCCTCGGCCTCGGGCAACAGGTAGTTGGCCGCCTCACCGACGGTCCCGCCGGGCACCTGGATCTGGTCGTACGTCTCCAGGTCCATGAAGACGTAGTCCTCGCCGTCGGCGTACAGGTACTGCATGGTGCGCTTGTCGACGGTCGCGGTCTCGACCTTGGTGCCCGCGTTGAAGGTCTTGTCGACGACCTTGCCGGAGAGCACATTCTTCAACGTGGTGCGCACGAACGCGCCACCCTTACCCGGCTTCACGTGCTGGAACTCCACGACCGCCCAGAGCTCGCCGTCGAGGTTCAGAACCAGGCCGTTCTTCAGGTCGTTCGTGCTCGCCATTTCCTACCTTGATCCAGTTTTTGACGCATGGGACGGACGGCGAAAAGCTTACCGACGTGGCCGCCCGATCGCCGGGCGGGGCGGCTCACCGACCGCCGGGGGCCGCCACGGCGAGGTGCCGCAACGCCAGCCGGTAGCCGTCGACCCCCAGCCCGCAGATCACCCCGGTCGCCACCGCGGAGACCACCGAGTGGTGCCGGAACTGCTCGCGGGCGTGGATGTTGGAGATGTGCACCTCCAGCAGGGGTGCACGCAGCATGGCACACGCGTCGCGCACCGCATAGGAGTAGTGCGACCACGCCCCCGGGTTGAGCACCACGGCGGCCTGCTCGTCGGCCGCCGCGTGCAGCCAGCCGAGCATCTCGTGCTCCGCGTCGGTCTGCCGGACCGTGACGTCCAGGCCCAGTTCCCGCCCGGTCTGTTCGCACAACGCCACCAGGTCGGCGTAGGAGACGCTGCCGTAGACGTCCACCTGCCGGGTGCCGAGCCGGCCCAGGTTGGGTCCGTTGAGCACGTACACCCTCATTCGGCGATCTCCCGGTAGGCCGAGTGCAGCAACGCGTCGTCCGGGCCTTCGAGGATGGCCGGGCGGGCCAGCGCGTCGAGGACCACGAACCGCAGCCGGTCACCGCGGGTCTTCTTGTCGACGCGCATGGTGGCGAGCAGCTCCGGCCAGGCGTCGGCCGGGTACGCCACCGGCAGGTCGAGCAGGCGCAGGATGGCGCGGTGCCGCTCGGCGGTCGCGGCGTCGAGCCGTTCGGCGAGCCGGGACAGCGCGGCGGCGTAGGCCAGCCCGACGGCGACCGCGTGCCCGTGCCGCCAGGCGTACCCCTGGGCCTTCTCGATCGCGTGGGCCAGGGTGTGGCCGTAGTTGAGGATCTCGCGCAGCCCCGACTCGCGAAGGTCGGCGCCGACCACGTTCGCCTTGACCCGGATCGCGCGTTCCACCAGCTCGCGCACGACCGGGTCGGCGGGCCGCGCCGCCGCGGCGGGGTCGCCCTCGATCAGGTCGAGGATGGCCGGGTCGGCGATGAACCCGCATTTGACCACCTCGGCCAACCCGGCCACCAGGTCCGCCCGGGGCAGCGTGTCGAGCAGGGCCAGGTCGCACAGCACGCCGGCCGGCGGGTGGAACGCGCCGACCAGATTCTTGCCGGCGGCGGTGTTGATGCCGGTCTTGCCGCCGACGGCGGCGTCGACCATGCCCAGCAGTGAAGTGGACACCGGGACCCACCGGACGCCGCGCAGCCAGGTCGCGGCGACGAAGCCGGCCAGGTCGGTGACCGCCCCGCCGCCCACCCCGACGACCACGTCGGTACGGGTGAACCCGGCCGCCCCGAGGGCGTCCCAGCACCGGGCCGCCACCTCGATGCTCTTGCCGGCCTCGGCGTCGGGCACCTCGATCGGCAGCGGCCGGGCGCCCGTGGCGGCGAGCAGCTCCGCGAGGGTGTCGGCGTGGCTCTTCACCGGCGGGGCGTACAAAACGGCGGCGCGCACGGCCCCGGTCGTCAACGACGGCAGCGCCGCCAGCACGTCGCGGCCGACGAGAACGTCGTACGGGCGGTCACCGGCAACGGGGATGCGGGTCGGTTCGTCCATGGCCGTCGAGCCTAGTGGGTCGCCGTGGCCCGGTCGGCCAGGGCCGCCAGCCGGGCGGCGTACTCGCGGACGGCCGGGCGCAGCTCCTCGGGTTGGCGGATGGTGAACGCCCAGCCCAGACCGGCGAGCAGCTGCGCCATCCCGGGCAGGCTCTGGGCCCGGGCGCGCAGCAGCACCCCGTCGGCGGTCTCGGTCAGCTCGGCGACGGTCCCGGGGATCCGCCGGCTGGCCTGGGCCAGATCGGTCTCCAGCAGCACCTCCACCTGCCAGGCATACGGCAGGCCGGCCAGCGACCGGGTCACGTGGCCGACCGCGTCGAAGCCGTCCGGCGCCTCGAACGTCCGTTCCAGCACGTCGACGGCGGCGATCCGGTCGAGCCGGAAGGTGCGGATCTCGCCCCGGTGGTGATCGTGACCGGTCAGGTACCAGCGGCCGGCGTGGAACACCAGGCCGTACGGGTCGACGTCGCGTCGGGACAGCACCGGGTCGGCGCGGTTCTCCCGGCGGGCCGACCGGTAGGTGATGCTGACCCGTCGGTGTTCCCGGGTGGCCGCGCCCAGGGCGAGCAGGGTGGCGGTCGCCGGCCGTACGGCGTTGTCCCGGCGGCGCAGGGTGAACCCGAGGCTCTCCCGCACGGCGTTCAGCCGCTCGGCCAGCCCGGCGGGCAGCACCCGAGTGATCTTCGCGAGGGCGGCGGTGGTGGCCGGCGCCTCGGTGCCCAGGCCGAGCAACTCGGCGGCCAGCAGGCCGAGCACCACGGCGACGGCCTCGTCGTCGGTGAGCATCAGCGGCGGAAGCTTGTATCCGGGACTGAGCCGGTAGCCGCCGTAGCGGCCGCGCGCCGCGGTCACCGGAATGCCGAGTTCGGCGAGGGTGCCCGCGTAGCGGCGGACGGTCCGCTCGTCGACGCCCAGCCGCGCGCCGAGGTCGGCACCGGTCAACCCGCGGTGCGCCTGGAGCAACTCCAGCATGGCCAGAATCCGCGACGCCGGATGACTCAACGAACCGTCCTCCCATACCGGACCGAAACCGTCCGGTATTGATCGTACGCTGACGGTACCGACGACGAAGGGAGTTGCCATGGCCACGTTCATCCTGGTTCCCGGCATGTGGCTGGGCGGCTGGGCCTGGCGGGACGTCACCGCCGCCCTGCGCCAGGTCGGACACGAGGTGTACCCGCTCACCCTGACCGGCGTGGCCGACCGGGCCCACCTGGCCGGACCCGGCATCGACCTGGACACCCACACCGAGGACATCGTGGGCCTGGTGCGGGCGGAAGACCTGCGCGACGTGGTGCTGGTCGGGCACAGCTACGCGGGGCTGCCGGTGACCGCGGCCGCCGAACGGATCCCGGAGCGGCTCAGCCGGGTCGTCTACGTCGACAGCGGCCCGCTGCCCGCCGGCACCGCGCAGCTCGACCTACTGACACCGGGCGAGCAGACCGACACGGAGAGTCACCTGATCCGGCCGCGGCCGTGGGAGCCGGCCGACGACCCACTGCTCGCCGGGCTGGACGAGGCCGCCCTGAGCCGGCTGCGGGCCCGGGCGACCGGGCATCCGTTGGCCTCGGTCAGCCAGCCGCTGCGCCGCACCCCGACCGGCATCCCGGTGCCGATGGCGCTGGTGGCCTGCGTCTTCCCCGCCGACCAGGTCACCGGGATGATCGCGGCGCGGCACCCGATGTTCGCCGGTCTCGCCGGCGCGGAGATCGTCGGGCTGCCCACCGGGCACTGGCCGATGCTCAGCGAACCCAAGGCGCTGGCCGGCATCCTCGACCGCCTGGCGCCCTAGCCGCCCCCTAGCCGGCGGTCGTCGTCGCCGCCCAGCGGGCCAGCTCCTGCCGGGCGGCGGCGAGGACGTCCGCCGGGGCGGCGGGAGCGCCGTTGGTGACCAGGGCATAGTGCACCGCGCCGGGCCGGGCCGGCGCCGACAGGATCAGCCGGCGGGCGTCACCACCCTGCGACGCCACCGCGATGGCGTGCTCGGCGCCCCGGCCCCGGGCGACGTACGCCGGCAGGCCGGTGCCGATACCCAGGTCGGAGACGACGGTGGTGCCGGCCGACGGGAAGGACGCCGGCAGGTGCAGCTCGGTCGGGGCGTCGGTCGCGCCGGAGCGCCACAGCAGCACGCCGTACTGCCCGGTGCCGACCAGCCGCGCCACGTTGGGCAGGTCCGCCGGGATGCGGTCCCAGGTCATGGTGGTGCGGCCGTCGCGGGACCGGTCCTCGAAGGTGAACGCCACCGTGGTCCCGGCCACCGCCAGGGGGTAGAGCCGATCGAGGAGCCGCTGGTCGGAGCGCAGCTGCGGGTTACCGGCGTCGTCGAGGCGGACCTGGGAGAAGTCCTCGCCGTTCCAGGCGTCGGCGGCGGTCAGCAGCTTGCGCGGATTGTCGTTCATGAGT
This sequence comes from Catenuloplanes sp., assembly GCA_036386695.1. Lineage (GTDB taxonomy): Bacteria > Actinomycetota > Actinomycetes > Mycobacteriales > Micromonosporaceae > DASVVF01. The sequence goes on from DASVVF010000653.1 coordinate 19,687, forward strand.
TCCCGGTGCCGGCCGTGGTTGGTGTCCCACTGCCACTGGGTGGCGGAGAGCACCGGGCCGGAGCGGGCCGCGCCGCTCCACCACTGGGCGCCGGGCAGTTGGGAATCCAGCGCCTGGTACATCGACTTGAGCACGCCGGGCGTCTTGTCCGCTCCGGTGCCGCTGAGCGGAGCGCCGAACTCGCTGACCACCGCCGCGGTGCCCAACTCGGCGGCGCGCTCACGGAAGGTGGCGAACTCGGCGCTGTGCCGACCGTCCCTGGCCTTGCCGGGCATGAAAATGCCGGACATCTGCTCGTGGTCGTAGTAGTGGGTGTTGAACACGAAGCGGGGGCCCAGCGGGCCGACGTTGGCCAGCCCGCCGGCCTGGCGGACGAACGACAGGTTGCTGTCCCAGAACATGTTCGGTTCGACGAACGCGGGCTTGTCCTGCCAGCCGGCGGCGTCCATCCGTTGGCGGAACCGCTGGTAGAACGGCCACAGCAGGTCACGTTCCCAACTCAGGCTGTCCTGGCCGGCGTCGTAGCGGCCGGCGAACGGCTCGTTGAGCGGGTCGAAGCCGACGACGCCGGCGAACTGCGCCGCGGTCAGGTGCTGGCGCAGGTATTCCATCGAGCCCTGCGCCTGGGCCAGGAACGCGTCCTGCACGGCGATCGGGCCGGCCGGCGTGGCCAGCACCCGGTTGTGCCAGAAATCGTAGGTGGCGTTCTGCACGGCCGCGTTCTGGGTGATGTTCTGTCCCCATTGGACGCAGATCCCGCAGCTCTCCTTCGGGTAGCCGCCGGCCGCGACGACCCACTGGGGGGCGCCGTCGCCGGTGTACCAACTACCGGTGTTGAACAGGTACCGCGAGTACAGGTCCTGGTGGTAGTCGAAGAAGACCCGGAAGCCCTGGTCGAGGAAGGGCCTGACCTGCTCGGTGACCCGGCTCAGGTAGCCCAGGTCGAGCTGTCCGGGCGTGGGTTGGGCGTACGCCCAGGACAGCAGGAAGCGCACCGTGTTGGCGCCGGTCAGTCCGCGCATCGCGGTGGCCGACCGGCGGGCGTCGGCGACGTCGGCGAACGGCAGGCCGCCGTTCTCGGCCAGCTTCACCTCACCGGAGACGTTGAAGCCGCGCAGCACCACCTCACGGCCGTGCGCGTCGGTGAACCGGCCACCGGCCACGTGCACCGCGGCGGCGTCGAACCACAGCTGCCCGTCGGCCGCGCGGGCCGGGCTGACCAGTGTCGCCGCCAGCAACACCGCGGCTGTGAACAGGGCGCCGGCCCGGCGTAGCACCATCGGTCGTTTCCTTCCGGGTCTGTTCAGCCGGCCAGCACGTCGCGGATCTCCTCGGCGACCTCACGCGGCGTGCGGCCGTCGGTTTTGACGGTGTGCCCGGCGACCGCCTGGTAGAGCGGACGCCGTTGATCCATGAGGTACTTGAGTGTGGCCCGTGGATTGATCGAGAGCAATGGGCGTCCCATCCCCAATCCGACCCGCTTCACGGCGTCGGTCAATTCCACGGAGAGGAAGACGACCCGGTGCCCGGCCAACGCGAGGCGGGTCGACTCGGCCAGGATCGCTCCCCCGCCGAGCGCCAGCACCCCGTCGTGGGAGCTCAGGGCTGCGGCGACGGCCGTCCGCTCCAGGGCCCGGAAGTGGTCCTCGCCGTCCTCGACGAAGATGTCCGGGATGGACTTACCGGCGGTCTCCTCGATGTCGGCGTCGGTGTCGCGGAACCCGACGCCGAGCAGCTCGGCCAGCGCGAGTCCGGTCGAGGTCTTACCGGAGCCCGGCGGCCCGACCAGCACGCACCGCGGCGCCACCGCGCCCGACGGCGGGTGGGTCACCGGATCACCAGGTTGTCCAGGTAGCCGGCCAGGTTGCGACGGATCTCAGCGACCGAGTCGCCGCCGAACTTCTCCGTGGCGGCCTCGGCGAGCACCAGTGCCACCATCGCCTCGGCGACGACCGCGGCCGCCGGCACCGCGCACACGTCGGACCGCTGGTTGATCGCCGTGGTCGCTTCGCCGGTGGTGACGTCCACCGTCGCCAGCGCCCGGTTCAGCGACGAGATCGGCTTCATCGCCGCGCGGACCCGCAGCGGCTCACCGGTGGTCATGCCACCCTCCAGCCCGCCGGCCCGGTCGGTCACCCGCCGCACGCCGGTGGCCGACGGGACGATCTCGTCGTGCGCCACCGAGCCCCGGGAGCGGGCCTGGGTGAACGCGTCGCCGATCTCCACCCCCTTGATCGCCTGGATGGACATCAACGCGGTGGCCAGCCGGGCGTCCAGCTTGCGGTCCCACTGCACGTGACTGCCCAGACCCGGGGGTACGCCGTAGGCCAACACCTCGACGATGCCGCCCAGCGTGTCGGCGTCCTTCTTCGCGGCGTCGACCTCAGCCACCATCCGGGCGCTGGCCTGCGGGTCCAGGCAACGCAGCGGGTCGGCGTCGACGCGTTCGGCGTCCTGGGGCAGCGGCTGCACTCCCGGCTTGGCCGCCACCGAGCCGAGCTCCACGACATGCGAGACGATCTCGATGCCCAGGCCGTCGCGGACGATCGCCTTGGCGACGGTGCCCACCGCGACGCGGGCGGCGGTCTCCCGGGCGCTCGCGCGCTCCAGGATGGGGCGGGCGTCGGTGTGCCCGTACTTCTGCATCCCGGCCAGGTCGGCGTGCCCCGGGCGGGGACGGGTCAACGGGGCGTTGCGGGCCAGGGCGGCCAACTCCTGGGGATCGACCGGATCGGCGGCCATCACGGTGCGCCACTTCGGCCACTCCGAGTTGCCGACCCGCACCGCTACCGGGCTGCCGATGGTCAGCCCGTGCCGGATGCCGCCGATGATCTCGATCTCGTCCTGCTCGAACGCCATCCGGGCGCCACGACCGTAGCCGAGCCGGCGCCGGGCCAGCTCGTGCATGATCTCGGCACTCGTCACCGCGACGCCGGCCGGCACACCTTCGAGGATGGCGACCAGCGCGGGCCCATGGGACTCACCTGCAGTCAGCCAGCGCAACACGGGCAACAGTCTGGCACACCGCGCTCCCGCGCCGACCGCAGCCCCGTTTCCGCGGGTCACGCCCGTCGCGCGGGGGACGACGCGGGCCCCGGGCGGGCGGGTCAGCCCGGGTCGCGGGCGGCCACCAGCGCCGCCCGCATCGCCTCCACCGGGGCCGGGGCCACCCCGGTGAACAGCTCGAACTGGCCGACGGCCTGAGCCAGCAGCAGATCCAGTCCGGAGATCACCGGGCAGCCGGCGGCCCGCGCGGCGGCGGCCATCGGCGTCGGCCTCGGGTCGTACAGGGCGTCGAAGAGCACCGTGGCCGGGCGCCACCGGACCACGCCTGCCAGCGGATCGGCCACCCCCTTGGGCACCGTCGAGATGACCACGTCGGCGTGCGCCCGGCTGGCGGCGACGTTCCATGCCACACCGGTCAGGGTGAGCCCGAGGGTGTCCGCGACGGGCTGGAGGTCCACCACGGCGGCGGCGCGCCGGGCGGCCACCGTGACGGACCGGGCCCGCAGGGCGGCGGCGGCGGCCAGGGCCGCCCGCGCCGTGCCGCCCGCACCGAGCACGGTGAACTCGGC
>DASVVF010000654.1:0-3813 GCA_036386695.1 Catenuloplanes sp.
CGGGCCCGCCGGGAACGCTCCTGGGACGCCGCCGCCCAGCGGGTGGCCGGCTGGCTGCGGGAAACCGACGGTACGGCGGCCTTCGCCACCATCGGCGACCCGAACATCTACTCGACCTTCGGCTACCTCGCGGCGACCGTCCGGGAGTTGCTGCCCACCGTCACCGTGCAGACCGTACCGGGGATCACCGCCATGCAGGCCCTCGCCGCCGCCACCGGGGTGCCGCTCGTCGAGGGCGGGGAGCCGTTGACGCTGCTGCCACTGGCCCGCGGGGTCGACCACCGGCTGCCGCGGGCGCTGCGCGACGACGCAACGGTGGTCGTCTACAAGGCCGGCCGGCACCTGCCGGCGGTCGCCGAGGCGGTGCGCGCCGCCGGCCGGGACGCCGTCTACGGCGAGCACCTCGGCCTGGACGCCGAGCGGATCGGCCCGCTGGGCCACCCCGCGCAAGCCACTTCGTACCTGGCCACGGTCATCGTGCCGGCCGTACGCACCACCCGCGGGGGGAAACTATGACCGGCAGGGTCACCTTCGTCGGCGCCGGACCGGGCGCGGCCGACCTCATCACCGTGCGCGGCGCCCGCACCCTGGCCGCCGCCGACGTGGTGGTGTGGGCGGCGAGCCTGGTGCACCCCGAGGTGCTGGAGCACGCCCGCCCCGGCTGCGAGATCGTCGACTCCGCCACGCTGACCCTGGAGTCCACCGTGGACATCTACCGGCGGGCGGCCGCCGACGGTCTGCACGTGGTACGCCTGCACTCGGGTGACCCCGCGCTGTGGGGCGCCATGCAGGAGCAGATCGAACAGGTCGAGGAACTCGGCCTGCCGGTCGAGGTGGTCGCGGGTGTGTCGGCGTACGCGGCCGTCGCGGCGGCGGTGCGGCGCGAGTTGACGGTGCCGGAGGTCGCCCAGTCGGTGATCCTGACCCGGTTGGAGGGCGGCAAGACCCCGATGCCCGACGGCGAGACCATCCGCGGGTTCGCCGCCCACGGGGCGACGATGGCGGTCTTCCTGTCGGCGGCCCGGGCCCGGCACCTCGCCGACGAGCTGGTCGCCGGCGGCTACCACCCGTCGACGCCGGTGGTCGTCGGCTACCGGGTCACCTGGCCGGAGGAGCTGCTCCTGCACTGCACGGTGGCCACCCTGGCCGGCACCGTACGCGAGCACAAACTGTGGAAGCACACCCTCTTCCTGATCGGCCCGGCGCTCGGTCATGCCGGCACCCGCAGCCACCTCTACCACCCGGGTCACTTCCACGGTTTCCGCAAGGCCGACAAGGCGGCCCGGGTCGCCCTGCGGGGCGGCGGACATGCCGACTGACCCGCCGCCCGGCGCTAGTCCCGAGCCCGCCCTGCCCGCCCCGCCCGCCCTGCCCGAGCTGCCCGGCCCACCGGGCCTGCCCGAGCTGCGTGAGCCCGATCTGCCGAGGACCGCGAAGGTGCGGCCGACCGCGTTGCGCACCGGCTGGACCACCGGGACGTGCGCGTCGGCGGCCGCGCGGGCCGCCGCGCAGCTGCTGCTGACCGGCGACGCCCCGGACTGGGTGGAGGTCGCCCTACCGTCCGGTCGGCGGGTCACCTTCGCCGTCGAGCGCGCCGAACTGCTCGGGCCGGTCGACCCCACCGGGTGGGTCGGGCCCGCTGAGCCGGCGGAGCGAGGTGCGGCGACCGGGCCGCGGGGGGCGGTCGCCGCCGACCGGGCCGCCCGGGCGGTCGTGGTCAAGGACGCCGGCGACGATCCCGACGTGACCAACGGCGCCCTGCTGACCGCCACCGTCTGCTGGCGGCCCACCCCCGGGATCGCCCTGTACGGCGGCGAGGGGGTCGGTGTGGTGACCCGACCGGGGCTCGGGCTGACCGTCGGCGGCCCGGCCATCAACCCGGTGCCCCGGCGGATGATCACGCAGGCGGTCGCCGAGGTGGTCGGGGAGCGGGGTACCCAGGTGGTGATCAGTGTGCCGGACGGCGAGCGGATGGCACGCAAGACCACCAACCGGCGACTGGGCATCCTCGGCGGCATCTCGATCCTGGGCACCACCGGCATCGTCCGGCCGTTCTCCACCGCGTCGTGGCGGGCCAGCGTCATCCAGGCCGTCCGGGTGGCGGCCGCCCAGGGGGAACCGGCCATCGTCCTGTGCACCGGTGGGCGCACCGAGCAGGGTGCCGTTGCGTTGCTGCCGGAACTGCCGGAGGTGTGCTTCGTCGAGGTCGGCGACTTCACCGGCGCCGCCCTGCGCACCGCCGTTGACCACGGCATGACGCGGGTGGTCTTCGTCGGCATGGTCGGCAAGCTGACCAAGCTCGCGGCCGGGGTGCTGATGACCCACTACACCCGCTCGGCGGTGGACACCGGGCTGCTCGGCCGGCTGACCGCCCAGGCCGGCGGCGCGCCGGCGCTCGCCGAACGCGTCGACGGCGCGAACACCGCCCGGCACGCGTACGAGCTGTGGGCCGAGGCCGGTCTGCTGCCCGCCGCCGGGGACGCCCTGTGCCGGCGGGTCCGCGACGTCCTGGTCGCGTTCACCGGTGGGGCGCTGACCGCCGACGTGGCGATGGTCGACTTCACCGGCCGGACCGTCGTCGCGGCGACCGTCGCGGCCTGGGTGACGTCATGCTGACGGTGGTGGGGTGCGACGGCGGTCCGCTGCCGCGCGGCGCGCTGGAGGCCATCGCCGCGGCCACCCTGTTGGTCGGCGGCGCCCGGCACCTGGCGGCGGTACCCGATGGTGTCGCCGAACCGGTCGTGCTCGGCGACGTGGGCGCGGCCGTCGCCCGGCTCGCCGCCCATGACGGTCCGGCGGTGGTGCTCGCCAGCGGCGATCCCGGCTTCTTCGGCATCGTCCGGGCGCTGCGCCGCGCCGGCCTGACCCCGACCGTGCTGCCGGCGGCCTCGTCCGTCGCGCACGCCTTCGCCCGGATCGGTGAACCGTGGGAGGACGCCGTGGTGGTCTCCGCCCACGGCCGCGACCTGCGCCGCGCGGTCAACGTCTGCCGGGCCCACCGCAAGGTCGCGGTGTTGACCGGTCCGGGTGCCGGCCCGCGGGAACTCGCCGAGGCCCTGCGCGGCCTGAACCGTCGGATCGTCGTCGCCTCCCGGCTGGGCACACCCCAGGAACGCGTCGGTGGCCCCGCCGACGCGGCCGACCCCAATGTGACGCTGGTGCTCGGTGACGTCGATCCCGGCGGCGCCCCCCGGTGGCTGGCGGGTGCGGCGCCCACGGCGGCCGGCTGGGCGCTGCCGGAGAGCTCCTTCGAGCACCGGAACTCCATGATCACCAAGGTGGAGGTCCGCGCCCTGGTGCTCGCGCGCCTCGGCCCCCGCCTCGGCGACCTGGTGTGGGACGTGGGCGCCGGCAGCGGTTCGGTGGCGGTGGAATGCGTCCGGCTGGGCGCCGCCGCGGTCGCCGTCGAACGGCACCCCGCCGGCTGCGCCATGATCGAAGGCAACGCCCGGCGGCACGGCGTCGACGTTCAGGTGGTGGCCGGAACCGCACCGGCTGTCCTGACCGGGTTGCCCGACCCGGACGCCGTGTTCGTCGGCGGGGGAGGGGCGGCGGTGCTGGCGGCGTGCCTGGCCCGTCGCCCGGCCCGGGTGGTGGCGGCCTTCGCCACGCTCGAGCGGGTCGGGCCGGCCCTGGCCGCGCTGGGCACGAACGGCTACGCCGCCGCCGGTACGCAGTTGCAGGCCAACCGGCTGACGCCGCTGCCGGACGGGGGGCACCGGCTGACCGCCACCAACCCCGTCCACGTCATCTGGGGGGAGTTGACCGGTGAGCGCGAGGAGTGAGCGCAGCGAGCCCCGCAGTCGCGAACGA
>DASVVF010000655.1:0-4492 GCA_036386695.1 Catenuloplanes sp.
CGGCTGCACCGGCTGGTGCGGTCCCCACTGGCCGCCCCCGGCGCCGCCCTCGTCCCCGTCGGCACCGCGGTGGACCGGGTACGGCTCGGGCTGCTCGCCGCCCGGTGCGCCACCGTCTCCCCGGCGCGGCTGCTGGCCGAACCGGAAACCAGCACCGAAACCGCGCTGCGCCGCGCCGGGCTGTCGCACCGGATCATCGAGGAGTTGCTGCGCCCGTTCCTGTCCGGCGTGTTCGCCGACCGGGCGCTGGAAACCTCCAGCCACGTCTTCGCGGTGGTGCTGCGCTCGTTCGCCCGCGGCCGCATCGGCGTACCCGCGTCCGGGATGGGCGCCCTGGCCGCCGCCGTCGCCGCCCCGCTGCCCCCGACCCGCCTCGTCACCGACTGCCCCGCCACCACGGTCGGCCAGGGCCTGGTCCGGACCGCCGCCGGCGACATCCGCTGCCGGGCCGTGCTGGTCGCGACCGACCCGGTGACGGCCGCGACCCTGCTACCCGGCGCCCTACCGGCGCCCCGGATGCGCGCCCTGCACACCTACTACCACGCCGCCCCCGTGCCACCGTTGGACGAACCGATCCTGCTGCTCGACGGCGACCGCCGGGAAATCATCGCCAACACCGTCGTGATCAGCAACGCCGCGCCGAGCTACGCCCCGGGCGGCCGCTCGTTGATCTCCACGTCGGTGGTCGGCCCCGACGCACCACCCGAACCGGTGATCCGCGCCGAACTGGCCCGGCTCTACGGCCGGGCCACCGCCGACTGGGAACACCTGACCACGGTCGCGCTGCCACAGGCCCTACCGGCCGCCCCGTCGCCGCAGGGCCGGCTGCGGCAGCCGGTCGTGCTCGGCGACGGGATGTTCGTGGCCGGCGACCATCGGGACAGCCCGTCGATTCAAGGGGCGCTGGCCAGCGGCTGGCGGGCCGCCGCCGCGATCATCGCCGGGGTCGCGCCGGCGCCCGGGCCTTCCGGTCGGGGGATGGGCGACGGCGCCACGGCGGTACGGGCGCGTGCCGCCGACGCACTGTCGGACGGCGGCGCTACCGTAGACGGGCAGCAGGGGCACCGGAGTTGAATCGGTGGCCCGCTGTGGCGTCTGGGGGATACGATCGCCGGCGCCAGGCAGGGGGCGGTAGCTCAGCAGGTTAGAGCAGGGGACTCATAATCCCTCGGTCGCGGGTTCGAGTCCCGCCCGCCCCACCGATCGCACCATTGTGCGAAACGGTGGCTCTTCCACCCCCGTCGAGTCCGTCTCGGCGGGGGTTTCGTCGTCTCGGGGGAGTAGGAAAATCGGGTAGACGGTGTCGCCGTCGATGCGGATCTCGGCGACCATGGCCTCGATCAGTTCCTTGCGCTGTGCGGGTGTGCCGGCGGCGATGACGCGCCGGATCCGGTGGCGGAGCGCGTCGAGCACGTCCGTGCCGGGCGCGGTGGGTTCGGTGCTGATGAGGTCGACAAGTTCTGTGCGGCGGGCGTCGAGCTGGATGATCTTTGCCTCCAGTGTGGCGATGCGTGGGGCGCAGACGGTGTCGTTCATGGTGCCGTTCTCAAAGGCGGTCAGGTAGCGGTCGATCGCGGCGCGGGCGGATGCGATCTCGGTCTCGACCGTGGCGAGTTCGGCGCGGCGGTGGGCGTGGCTGTCGTGGTGGTGCTGCCGGGCGCGGGTGACGACATCGGCGAGCAGGTCGGTGCGGCTGGTGAAGGTGTGGGCGATGGCGGTGAGGACTGCGGTCTCGAGATCGTCGGCGTCGATGCGACCCGCGGGACAGCCGGCGGCGCCGTAGCGGGTGCGGGAGAAGCAGGTGTAGTACCGGTAGCGGCGGGTCTTGCCGGTGGCGGAGGTGCCGACGTACTTGTGCCCGCAGCGTGGGCAGGTGATCAGTCCGGTGCAGTGGTAGTCGGAGTCGCTGCCGGCGCGCTGGGTCTGCTTGTCGCCGCGGGCGTCGCGCAGCCGCTGGGCGGCGGCGAACGTCGTCTCGTCGATGAGGGCCGGGTGGGCGTCGGTGGCGACGACGTCGCGGAAGTGGACCTCGCCCAGGTAGACGCGGTTGGCGAGGATGCGGCCGATGTTGTGTCCGCTCCAGGGTTTGCCGGTGCGGTTGCGCATGCCTCGGCTGTTGAGTTGGTTGGCGATGGTGCGGGTGCCGAGCCGGGCGGTGACGTACAGGTCGAAGATCTCCCGCAGGACGGGTGCCTCGGTCGGGTGCGGGGTGAGCCGGTCGTCGTCGTGGTCGACAAGGTAGCCGTAGGGGCGGGTGCCGCCGGTCCACTTGCCCTTGCCGGCCTTGGCGGTCATGCCGTTGATGACGCGGTCGATGATGGTGCTGCGTTCGAACTCGGCGAACATGCCGAGCAGTTGCAGGAACATGCGGCCCATCGGGGTGGAGGTGTCGAAGTGTTCGGTGGCCGAGCAGAACGCCACGTCGGCGGTGTCGAGCTGCTCGACCAGGGCCATCATGTCGGTCAGGCGGCGGGAGAACCGGTCGACGCGGTAGACCAGCAGGACGTCGTAGCGTCCGGCGTGGGCGGCGGTCAGCGCCGCGTGTAGGCCGGGGCGTTCGGTGGTGGCGCCGGAGGCGTCGTCGCTGAAGGTGGCGGCGAGGGTCCAGCCGGGTTGGGAGTCGATGTAGCTGTTGAGCTTGGCGACTTGGGCGTCGATGGAGAACGGCTGGTGCTCGTCGTCGGTGGAGCGGCGTACGTAGACGGCGATGCGCCGTGGTGCGCCGGCGGGCAGGGTCTGGTTGGTGCGTTTCGGCTTCTTGGCCGGGCGGGGCCGGCTGGCGGGGGCGGTCACTACAGGCAGCTCCTTGGCTGTAAAGGGGTGTGGGCGCGCTCGGCGTCGTGTGCCGCGAGAGCAGGTGACCGGCTTGTTGACGCGGTGCGGTGTGGCCGGTCGAACGACGGCGGGCACAGCCATCGACGCTCGACTCGGCGAGCGATGTCAAGCGTCGATGGCCGTGCACGGCCGTGATGATGAGGTGGAGGTCAGCGGACAGGTGTGCTGTCGCCCGGTATGGCGGCGGGCCCGGTTCAGGCGGCCTGCGGCTCATCGCCTGGCATGGTGTCGTCGACCCAGGTGGCGGCGAGCATGGCGGCCAGGGCGTTGACCGCGCGGCTGTACTGCTCGGCCGTCATCGGCACCGTCCGGGCCAGATCAGCACGGACGGGCAGGGTCGAGGTGCGTTGCGACCGCTGGGGTGGTCGTCGACTGCTGCTGGACGGGGGTCCAGCTCGGGTCATGCGATGCCTTCCCGGAGGAGGGCTCCCATGCCGCGGTTGATGCGCTGACCCATCTATGAACGCTCGACGCGGCCCACTTGTCAAGTGGTCGCTACCCCTTGCTGCCGGCAAGTGTTGCCGTTGCGACGGTGCCGAGGTGCGCTGCGACGCAGCGATCCAGAGCAAGGCCCGGCCGTGGGGCGTCAGGCACGGCGCCGCCGGCACCGAGCTGTCTGCCTCCCGTTTCGCAAGGGCGCTCTGATGGCGGCGAACGATTTGGACTCGCCGAGAAGAAGCTTGTGCGACTCCCGCACTCGACCTCAGATGGGCGAGGATCTGTCGAGCCAGGCGAAGCCGCTCCGGGGTCTGGCGGCATGAAGAGTCCGCCCCGGCGTTCGGACGGGGAGCCGCCCGTACCGCATGAAGATCGTCTCAGCCGACGTCCGTGACGGACACGGCTCCATCGCCTGGCAATGAACGCAGCGACCGTCGATGCTTGAGATGTGCTCGTCGAGGTCCGTTTGCGCGGCTTCCAGCAGGCTCCGCGCCGACGCGGAAAGGTAGATGGCGGTCACGGTGCCCCTGGCGGTGGGACGAGGCGGACGGCGTCGAGGCGTACCAGGGCGTGTCGCTCGCGTGGGTCTGCTTCGCCATTCCAGCGGATCTCGTGGCCGCGTAGCTCCAACCACAGCCCGTCGGGTTCTCGCCGAGCTTCGCCGATGGCGGTGATCCGTAGGGTCAGTGGGCCGGTCCCGTATCGGTAGGCCGGTTCCTCGACGCGGATGACGTCATCAACCGAGACCCGCGGTGCCTTGGGCGGGCTCATCGCCGCTGTTCGGTGGGCGGTTGCCACTGCGCAGGGTCGGCCAACAACTGTCCAGCGGCAACGAGCCGGTCGTAGGTATCGCGCCAGTCCGGGCACGATGGCGTGCCGCAGACCGCGCACGCACCGATGGCTCCGTCGTTGGCGTGCGTGGCCAGCACCCGCCGCAGGTACGCGACCTGCTCGGGCGACAATTCGGTCGTCGGGTGGCTGGGACGGTCGTCGAAGTAACCCACGTCTACTCCAAGGGGCGGCGCGATGGACGGCACCGGGACGGGCGGGGTTTCAGGCAGCGGGACCGGCGATCCGTGCGCCGTAATCCGCTGCTCCTCCCGGCACCCGCCCCGGGCCCTGGGGTCCACCCAACCGCCGGTCCGCCCGGTGTCCCATGCCGGAAACGGCGCAGAACCGGCGCATCACCGTTGCGTCACGCCGCGTGACCTGGATGAAT
>DASVVF010000656.1:0-13886 GCA_036386695.1 Catenuloplanes sp.
ATAGTCGCCGGGGACGTCGTTGGCCGCGTCGTCGTCGCCGTCGTAGGCGGGCACCTCCCGACCCGGGCCGGTGCCGTCGGTGGCGGGCAGCCGGGGGATCGTGAACATCAGTTCCAGTTGGGCGGCGGGAACCAGCCGACCGCTGAACAGGGCCACAAACAGCCGGTCCAGGTCGTCGGCGGTGGAGACGATCGCGGCGGCGGACCATTGCAGGGAGGGGTTCGCCCTGGTCACGTCGACCCAGTGGCCGTTGACCTCCTCATAGCCGTGGGCGTGCGGGCCGGGGATACCGGGCGTGTCCACCGGCGCGCTGGTCCCCCGCAGGCCCAGCGGTCGGATGATCCGTTCGGTGATCTCGCGGTCCCAGCGGTGCCCGGTGACCTTCTCGATCAGCAGGCCGGCCACCCAGTAGTCGGCGTTGCCGTAGCGCTGCTTGGTGCCCGGAGCGAACGCCAGCGGCCTGCTCCAGTCGAGCTGGCTACCCGGGGCCCAGTGGTCGTAGCGGTGCGCGAAGAACCAGGTCGGATCCTTGTGCGGCACCCCGACACCGTTGATGCCGCTGGTGAAGGTCAGCACCTGACGGACGCTGATCCGCGGATAGTGGGCCGGCAGCACGCCGGGGAGGTACTCCTGCACCGGACGGTCAAGATCGAGGCGGCCCTCGGCGACGAGTTGCAGGGCGACGACGGCGGTGAACACCTTGGTGATCGAGCCGACCCGGAACCGCGCGTTGCGCGCCGGCGCCCGCCCGGTCCGGACGTCGCCCGTGCCGCCGGTGCCCTGCCAGCACCCGGCGGACCCGCGGATCTGCACCAGCGCGGCGCTGACGTCCTTGTCGGGCAGGGTGTCGAGGGCGGCCGACAACAGGCCGGCGGGCAGGGCCGGCAAGGTGGTCGGGGCGGTGGGTGTGGTGACGCAGGGCGGCCGTCGCAGTTCCCCGGCGGTCGCGGGGGACGCGGTCGCGGAGGACGCGGTCGCGGTGAGCGCACCGGCGGCGACGGCGGTGGCGATGAACACGGTCATCGTTCGGCTTGGTTTGGGCATTCCCACACCCTGCCGGCCGCCGGGCCCGGCGGCCTTCCGGGAAAGTCCCCATCCCGCTCCTGATATCGGGTCAGGGGAATCCCCTGAGACCTCCACCCGTCCGTCCACTGCCGACAGTCACTGCCGACAGTCACGGGGCGACGTCGCCCACGATGGTCCGGCGGCCGGGTCGGGCCGGTCGTTGCCACGGGGCGGCGGGCCGGGGTGGGACTGCGTCTAGAGTTGTCGATCATGACATCGAGGTCGGATCGGCGCCTGCGGGTCGCGGTCCAGATAGCCCCCCAGCACGCCGACTACGCGGCGATCCGGCAGGCCGCCGCGGCCGCGGAGGACCTCGATGTGGACGTGCTGTTCAACTGGGACCACTTCTTCCCGCTGGGCAAGGTCCGCGAGGGTAAGCATTTCGAGTGCTGGACCATGCTGGGCGCCTGGGCGGAGTCAACGTCACGGGCGGAGATCGGCGCGCTGGTCAGCTGCACCAGCTACCGCAATCCGGATCTGCTGGCCGACATGGCCCGCACGGTCGACCACCTCAGCGACGGCCGGCTGATCCTCGGTCTCGGCGCCGGTTTCCGCGAGTGGGAGTACACCCGGTACGGGTACGAGTTCGGCACCCCGGCGGAGCGGGTGCGCGACCTCGCCGCCGCCCTGCACCGCATCGAACGGCGGTTCGCCGCGTTGACTCCCGCTCCCACCCGCCGGATTCCCGTCCTGGTCGCCGGCGGCGGACCGAAGACGCTGCGGCTGGTCGCCCGGCACGCCGACATCTGGCACACCTTCGCCGCCGGCGACGAACTCGGCCAGAAGTCGCGGTTACTGGACGGGTACTGCCACGACCTGGGCCGCGACCCGGGGGAGATCGAACGCTCGGCGTTCGTCAGCGGTGATCCGTGGGACGTCGGGCCGCGCTACCGCGACCACGGGGTGACCCTGTTCGCCGTCATCACCTCCGGGCCCGACTTCGACCTGGCCGAGTTGCGCCGGTGGATCGCCTGGCGGGACGACCAGAACGGCCGGCCCCAGCTCCCGGACGGCGACTGAACGGGCGCAACCGGCCGCGGGTCAGACGTTGAACCGGAACTCGACCACGTCGCCGTCCTGCATGACGTACTCCTTGCCTTCGATCCGGACCCGGCCGGCCGCCGTGGCGGCGGCCATCGAACCGGCGGCGACCAGGTCGTCGTACGACACGATCTCGGCCTTGATGAAGCCGCGCTGGAAGTCGCTGTGGATGACCCCGGCGGCCTCGGGGGCCGTGGCGCCCACCGGCACGGTCCAGGCCCGCGCCTCCTTGGGGCCGGCGGTCAGGTACGTCTGCAGGCCCAGGGTGCGGAACCCGACCCGGATCAGCTGGTTGAGCCCGGGCTCGGACTGGCCGATCGACTCCAGCAACTCGCGGGCCTCCTCGTCGGGCAGGTCGATCAGCTCCGACTCGACCTTGGCGTCCATGAAGACGGCCTCGGCGGGGGCCACCAGCGCCCGCAGCTCGTCGAGGAACCCGGCGTTGGCCAGTTCCTCCTCGTCGACGTTGAAGACGTACAGGAACGGCTTGGTGGTGAGCAGGTGCAGCTCACGCAGCTCGGCCAGGTCGATGCCGGCGGCGGCCGCGGCGGCGGCGACGGACGCCCGGTCCTTCTTGAGCCGGGCCTCCTTCTCCAGCCGGGGCAGCGCCTTGTCGATGGTCTGCAGGTCGGCCAGCATCAGCTCGGTGTTGATCGTCTCGATGTCCTCGCCGGGGGCGACCTTGCCGTCGACGTGCACCACGTTCGGGTCGGAGAAGGCCCGGACCACCTGGCAGATGGCGGACGCGTCCCGGATGTTGGCCAGGAACGCGTTGCCCCGGCCCTGCCCCTTGGAGGCGCCCCGGACCAGCCCGGCGATGTCGACGAACGACACCGGCGCCGGGATGATCTTCTGGGAGTCGTGGATCCCGGCCAGCTTCGCCAGCCGTGGGTCGGGCAGTCCGACCACCCCCACGTTGGGCTCGATGGTGGCGAACGGATAGTTGGCCGCCAGCACGTCGTTCTTGGTGAGGGCGTTGAACAGGGTGCTCTTGCCGACGTTGGGCAGGCCGACGATGCCGATGGTGAGACTCACGACAGGCCAGCTTACGCACCGGGCGGCCCGGCGCGGCGCGGGGACGCGGACCTACGCCAGGACGAAGGTGAAGCCCTTCTTCTTCAACTGCCCGATCGTGGCGTCCAGGGACTTGACGGTCCCGGCGCGGTCGCCGCCACCGTCGTGCATGAGCACCACGTCGCCGGGGCGGGCGTGGTTGACGATCCGGGCGGTGATGGTCCGGGCCGACGGCCGCTGCCAGTCCCGGGTGTCGATGGTCCAGCCCAGGTCGCGCAGCTTGTGCTCGGCGACCACCTTGCGGGCCCGGGGGTTCGCGGAGCCGTACGGGAACCGGAACGTGGTCGGTGTGACCCCGCTGATCTTCTTGATCTGCAGCTGCGCGGTGAGAACCTGGGTGCGGGCGGCGGCCGGCGACAGCCTGGCCATGTCGTGGTGTCCGGCGGTGTGGTTGCACAGCTGGTGGCCTTCCCGGACGATCCGGGTGGTGGTCTGCGGATGCCGGCGCACCTCCTCACCCAGCACGCAGAAGGTCGCCTTCACCCGGTGTTTGCGCAGGATGTCGAGGATCGGCGGGGTGTACTGCGCGTTCGGGCCGTCGTCGAAGGTCAGCGCCACGGTCCGGGCACCGCGGGTGCCGGCCCGCGCCGGTCCACGACTGGGTGGGCCCCACATCATCTGGGCCCGCTGGGTGCCGGGCGCGGGCGTCAGCTGCGGGCGCGGGGCGGTCGGTAGCAGGACCGGCCCGCCGGACAGCGGGGCCCGTGCCGGTCCCGCCGGCACGGCGGCCCGGGCCGGGGTGGCCACCGCGCCGACCGCCGAGATGAGAAGGACCGTCGCAAGGATGGCTCGCTGTCTCATAACTCTCCTCCAACGAAGCAGCGCGCCGTGGCGACGTGCCCCCGCACGTGGGTGGTACCGGTCGGGCTGGAGTACTCCGGGACCGTTGGCATCGGTTCACTACCGAGAGGTCAACAAGGCCTCTCACCTGCCAGATTGCCGGTCGGCGCGGCGATTTACACTGAAAACGAGGAAAGTGGCCTTTGCGGTCCTGGGGGCATTTGGTCCTCCATGGCACCGCGTCCGAAACCCGCCAGCCGCAGAGCCGGCGAGCGGGGCAGGATCGAGGCATGGAGTTGGACTTCGAACGGTGCTACCGGGCCGTCGACAGCCGCGACCAGCGCTTCGACGGCTGGTTCATCACCGCCGTCACCTCGACCGGCATCTACTGCCGGCCGTCCTGCCCGGCCGTCACCCCGAAGCGGCAGAACGTCCGGTTCTACCCGTGCGCGGCCGCCGCGCAACGCGGCGGGTTCCGCGCCTGCCGCCGGTGCCGACCGGACGCCGCACCCGGCTCCCCGGACTGGGACCTGCGCGCCGACCTGGTCGGAAGGGCCATGCGGCTGATCACCGACGGGGTGGTCGACCGCGACGGCGTCCCCGGCCTGGCGTCCCGGCTCGGCTACACCGAGCGGCACCTGCACCGGATGCTCAGCGCGGAGGTCGGCGCCGGGCCACTCGCGCTGGCCCGCGCGCAGCGGGCGCAGACCGCCCGCATCCTGATCGAGACCACCCGGCTCGGGCTGGCCGACATCGCCTTCGCCGCCGGCTTCGGCAGCGTGCGGCAGTTCAACGACACGATCCGGGAGGTGTACGGACAACCGCCGTCCGGCCTGCGCGCCGGGGCCCGCGCCGCCGTCGCCACCACCGGGGCCGGCACACTCAGCCTGCGCCTGGCGTACCGGCCGCCGCTGCACATCCCGGCACTGCTGGACTTCCTGGCCCGCCGGGCGGTGCCGGGCGTGGAGGAGTGCGACGGTGTGACGTACTCGCGGGGTCTGCGCCTGCCGCACGGCGCGGCGACCGTGTCGCTGACCCCCGGCCCGCGCTACGTCGCGGCGACACTGCGCCTCGACGACGTGCGCGACCTGGCACCGGCCGTGGCCCGCTGCCGTCGGCTGCTCGACCTGGACGCCGACCCGGCCGCCGTCGACGGCACGCTGGGCGACGATCCGGCGCTGGCCCCGGTGGTGGCCGCCGAACCCGGGGTACGCGTGCCACGCGCCGCCGACGGCTTCGAGCTGGCCGTGCGCGCCGTCGTCGGGCAGCAGATCTCCGTGGCCGGCGCGCGGACGGTCCTGTCCCGGCTGTTGCCCCGACCACCCGGCGACGGGGTCGACCCGGAGCCCGGCAACGCCCGCGGCAAGCCCGGCGACGCCCCCGGTGTGCCCGGCGACGCCCAGGGTGTGCCCGGCGACGCCTCCGGTGAGCCCGGCGACGCCCCCGGTGACCGGACCGCCCGGCTGCGCCCGTTCCCGACCGCCGAGCAGGTCGCCGCCCTGCCGGACGAGGCGTTCGCGATGCCCGCCTCCCGCCGGTCCACGATCCGCGCCCTGGCCCGGGCGGTCGCCGCCGGGGACGTCGACCTCGACCCGGGGGCCGACCGCGCGGAGGCCACCGCCCGGCTCACCGCGCTGCCCGGGATCGGCCCGTGGACCACCGGGTACGTCGCCCTGCGCGGCATCGGCGACCCGGACGTCTTCCTGCCCACCGACCTGGCCGTGCGACGCGGCGCCGCCGCCCTGGGCCTGCCGGACTCCCCCACCGCCCTGGCCGCGCACGCCACCCGGTGGCGCCCGTGGCGCTCCTACGCCGTCATCCGCCTCTGGAGGAACTCATGAGACACGCCACCCTGACCACCCCGGCCGGACCACTCACCATCGTGGTCAGCGCGGCGGGCGCGGTGCGCGCCGCCGGCTTCACCGAGGACGTCCAGGCGTTGCTGGCGTTGGTCCACCCGGCGCTGCGCGGACCGATCCGGCCGTGCGCCGACCTGGGACCGGTCAGCGCCGCGGTCACCGCCTATCTGGACGGTGACCTCACCGCGATCGACGCCGTGCCGGTGGAGCAGCGCACCGCCGGGCTGTTCCTCGACCACGCCTGGGGGATCCTGCGCCAGGTCAAACCCGGCCACCCGGTCACCTATACGGGTTACGCCCAACTCGCCGGTCGCCCGGCGGCGGTCCGGGCCGCCGCCGCGGCCTGCGCCCGAAACGCCGCCGCCCTGTTCGTGCCCTGCCACCGGGTGCTGCGCACCGACGGCACGCTGGGCGGCTACCGCTGGGGCCTGCCGGCGAAACGCTGGCTGCTCCAGCACGAAGCCGGATGAAACCCGGTGGCCACCGGCCGTAGCATCGGCCCATGACTGATACGGCGAGGACCGCGCGCTCCGGTCTTCCCGAGCGCCCGTCGTTGGACGGGCTGGAGGCGAA
Organism: Catenuloplanes sp.; assembly: GCA_036386695.1. Lineage (GTDB taxonomy): Bacteria > Actinomycetota > Actinomycetes > Mycobacteriales > Micromonosporaceae > DASVVF01. The sequence goes on from DASVVF010000656.1 coordinate 6,393, forward strand.
GTGGGCGCGCCGCTGGCAGGAGGACGGCACGTACGCCTTCGACCGCTCGAAGCAGCGGTCGGACGTGTACTCGATCGACACCCCGCCGCCGACCGTATCCGGCGAGCTGCACATGGGGCACGTCTTCTCGTACACCCACACCGACACCGTGGCCCGCTTCCAGCGGATGCGCGGGCGCACCGTGTTCTACCCGATGGGCTGGGACGACAACGGGCTGCCCACCGAACGCCGGGTGCAGAACGTGTACGGGGTGCGCTGCGACCCGACCCTGCCGTACGACCCGGCGTGGCAGCCGCCGCAGACCCCGGTCACCGACGACGCCCGGAAGAACCCGACGGCCATCTCCCGCCGGAACTTCGTCGAGCTGTGCACCGGGCTCACCGACGCCGACGAGGAGGTGTTCGAGGAACTGTGGCGCCGGCTCGGGCTGTCGGTGGACTGGTCCCTGACGTACACCACGATCGGGGCGGCGGCCCGGGCCACCTCGCAGCGGGCGTTCCTGCGCAACCTGCGGCGCGGTGAGGCGTACTCGGCGGAGGCGCCGACCCTGTGGGACGTGGGTTTCCGCACGGCGGTGGCGCAGGCCGAGTTGGAGGACCGGGAACGCCCCGGGGCGTACCACCGGCTGCGGTTCTCCGGCCCGACCGGCCCGGTGGAGATCGACACCACCCGCCCGGAGCTGCTGCCGGCCTGCGTGGCACTGGTCTGCCACCCGACCGACGAGCGCTACGCCGGGCTGGTCGGGCAGCAGGTGCACACCCCGCTGTTCGGGGTGGAGGTACCGGTGTACGCGCACCCACTCGCCGACCCGGACAAGGGCACCGGCATCGCCATGGTGTGCACGTTCGGCGATCTGACCGACGTCACCTGGTGGCGGGAGCTGCGCCTGCGGACCAGGGTGGTGGTCGGCCGGGACGGGCGGCTGCTGCCCGAGGCCCCGGCCGGCGTGCCGGGTTGGGCGTACGCGCCGCTGGCCGGCCTGAGCGTCAAGGCCGCCCGCGCCGCGATCGTGCGGGTGCTGGCCGGTTCCGACGAGCTGGTCGGTGAGCCGCGGCCGATCACCCACCCGGTGAAGTTCTACGAGAACGGCGAGCAGCCACTGGAGATCGTCGCCACCCGGCAGTGGTATCTGCGCAACGGCGGGCGGGATCTGCCGCTGCGCGAGGAGCTGCTGGCCCGGGGGCAGGAGCTGCGGTGGGTGCCGGAGCACATGCGGCACCGCTACGAACACTGGGTGGGCGGGCTGACCGGTGACTGGCTGGTCAGCCGGCAGCGCTTCTTCGGCGTGCCCTTGCCGGTGTGGTACCGGCTCGACGACGCTGGCGAGCCGGACCACCAACACCCTCTCATACCGGACGAATCACAGCTACCGGTTGACCCATCGTCGGAGTGTCCCGACGGCTTCACCGAAGACCAGCGCGGCCGGCCCGGCGGCTTCGTCGCCGACCCCGACGTCCTCGACACCTGGGCCACCTCGTCGCTGACCCCGCAGATCGTGGGCGGCTGGGAACGCGACCCGGACCTGTTCGCCCGGGTCTTCCCGATGGACCTGCGACCCCAGGGCCAGGAGATCATCCGTACCTGGCTGTTCTCCTCGGTGGTCCGCGCCCACCTGGAGCACGGCGTGCTGCCGTGGCGCGACACGGTGCTCTCCGGGTGGATCCTCGACCCCGACCGCAAGAAGATGTCCAAGTCCCGCGGCAACGTGGTCACCCCGATGGGGCTGCTGCAGCAACACGGCTCCGACGCGGTGCGGTACTGGGCGGCCAGCGGTCGGCCCGGCACCGACCTGGCCTACGACCCGGCCCAGATCAAGATCGGCCGGCGACTGGCGACCAAGCTGCTCAACGCGTCGAAGTTCGCCCTCGGGCTGGGCGCCGCCGACGCGCTGCGCTCCCCCGCCGCCGAGGCCCTCGACCAGTCCATGCTCGCCCGACTGTCCGAGGTGGTCACCGCCGCCACCACCGCGCTGGACTCCTACGACCACACCGGCGCGCTGCAGGTCGCCGAGGCGTTCTTCTGGACCTTCTGCGACGACTACATCGAGTTGGTCAAGTCCCGCGCCTACGACACCGGGCCCGGCTCGGAGTCGGCCCGGGCCGCCCTGGCCACCGCCCTGTCGGTGCAACTACGGCTGTTCGCGCCGTTCATGCCGTACGTCGCCGAAGAGGTCTGGTCCTGGTGGCGGTACGGGTCCGTGCACCAGGCCACCTGGCCCACCACGTACGAGGTGAAGCGGGTCGCCGCCACCGGGGACCCGGGCCTGCTGGCCCTGGCCAGCGACGCGCTGCGGCAGGTGCGCCGGGCCAAATCCGAACGCAAGCTCTCGATGGCGGCCGACGTGCCGCTGGCCGAGGCCCTCGGCCCGGCGACGGTGCTCGAACAGCTCGCCCTGGTGGAAGGCGACCTGCGCGCCGCCGGCCGGATCGGCAAGCTCGACTGGCTGCCCGACCGCACCTCCGAACTCGTCATCGCCTGCGCCTTCTGAGCCGACGTCGGGCTGGGCCCGGGCGTCGGCTGGGCCCTGGCGTCGGCTGAGCCCGGGCGTCGGCTGAGCCCGGGCGTCGGCCGCCGGAGATGGCCGCCCCGGGTGTGGACATCGTCGCCGCCCGGGCCGAGGGCACCAACCTGGATGACGCCGTCGACACCCACTACACCGCCATGACCGGGACGTCGATGGCCACGCCGCATGTGGCCGGGGCCGCCGCGATCGTCGCGGCCCAGCACCCGGACTGGACCCCGGAGCAGATCAGGAGCGCCCTGGTCGGCACCGCCCGCCCGGTCCCTGCCGCGACGGTGTTCGACCAGGGCGCCGGCCGCCCCTTTCGGGTCGGGACCCGCACCCGTCCCGCGAGCAGGTCAGCGGGCTCCGGTCGGCGGCGCCGCCACGGCTTCCAGCGGGAGCGGGGCGGGGCCGCCGGGTCGGCCCGGGGACGGCCAGGGGCAGGTGAGGTCGGCGGCCGGCAGCTCACCGGTCACCAGGTAGGACTCGACCCGCTCGTCGACGCAGGCGTTCTCGGCGTAGAGGTAGCCCCCGTGGATGGCCCCCTGCAGGGTCAGCAGCCGGGAGTTGTGGGGCAGCAACCGGCGCAGCTGCCGGGCGTTGCGGTGCGGTGTCGCCACGTCGTCGGTCGCCTGGACCAGCAGGATCCCCGGTGCCCGGTTGCCCGGCCCGATCCGGGTCAACGGCTCGGCGGGCCGGGTCGGCCAGAAGGTGCACGGCTTGACGGTCGAGTACGTCGCGCCGAACAGCGGATAACGGCGCCCGGCGGCGGCCTTGTCGCGTCGGTAGCGCTCCAGATCGCGCGGCCAGGCGACATCTCCACAGAGGAACGCCAGCTCGGCGGCGACCCGGTTGTCCGCGGACGGCACGTCACCGGTCGGCACATCGCCGGTCGGCACATCGCCGGTCGGCACATCGCCGGCTTGACCAGCGAAGGGACCGAGCAGCCAGGTGCGGGTCTCGGGCGGCAACCGGCCGCCGAACACGGCGACCCGGACCAGGTCCGCGAGCATCGGGTGGTACCCCTGGTGCCGCAACGCCCGGTGCGTCACCGCACGGATGTCCTGTCCGTCGAAGCGCCATTCGTCGACCGGCACCGCCACCCGGTCGGCCCGGGCGACCAGGTCGTCATAGGTGGCGCGGACCGCCGAAGCCGTGGTTCCCAACCCCACCTCCGGGGCGTGGCGGGCCACCTGGGCGGCCCAGAGGTTCACCCCCCGCTCCAGCGACGGCCCAAAGTCGCGCAACATGTCCCGCCACACCGTGGCGGGGTCGACGTTGCTGTCCAGGATGACCCGATCGGCGTGCCGGCCGAACAGCTGCGCGTAGACCGCCCCCAGGTACGTGCCGTAGGAATAGCCGAGGTACGAGATCGTCCGCTCCCGGAGCGCCATCCGGATCACGTCCAGGTCGCGGGCCACGTTGAGGGTGGTCGCCTGGCGCAGCGCCGGCCCGTTGCGCGCGCACTTCGCCGCGATGCCGGCCTGCAGGCGCACGTCGGCGGCCAGGTCCTGGGCCGGCAGCAGCAGGTAACGCTGCTCGGTCGGGTTCAGGCCGCAGCTCACCGGCGCGGAACGCCCCACGAACCGGGGGTCGAAGCCGATCAGATCATAACGGGAGCGGACCGCGTCGCCCATGGCGGCGCCCAGCGTGACCGGCAACAACAGTCCGGAGACCCCCGGCCCACCGATGTTCATCAGCAGGACGCCGCGACGGCGGGCCCGGTCGGTGGCGGGCAGCCGGGAGATCGCGACGGCGATGGTGGCGCCGGTCGGGTCGCTGTAGTCGCGGGGCACGGTCACCGTCGTGCACCGCAACGCCTCCGGACTGCCCGGCCCGCAGGTGTCCCAGGTCAGCCGCTGCCCGGTGAAGCGATCGAGCGGCGCACCGGAGTCGTTCGCCGCGGCCGGTCCGGCGACCGGGCCCAGCAGCACCACGGCCACCACCGACGCGATGGCCAGGGCCGTCACGCGGACCAGGACCGACGCCGGGGTACGGGCCAGAGCCGCTGCCGCTGCCGGGACCCGAGCCAGAGCCGGGGCCGGGGCCGGGGCCGGGGCCGGGGCCGGGGCCGGTGGGGTCGTCCAGCGTCGACGGGTCATCGCTGCCTCCTGCTGCCGGTCGGTCGGTCAGGACGAGGCTGTGGTCGTGCGGCGCTGGCGCCACCAGGCGGGCAGGACGAACACCGCCGGGGTGAACAGTGCCGGCAGGGCGACGGTCCAGAGCCGGTCGCCGAGTCGGTCGGCCAGGTTCAGCGGTGCGTCGATCACCGCGAGGATGGCCAGGTTGACCAGGGCGACCACGACGCCGTACCCGAGCCAGAAGGTCAGGTAGTACCGCGGCGAGCGGTGCTCGCCGCCCTGGCGTGAGGCCGCCAGGAGTTCCCGGCCGAGGTGCTCGGCGCGGCCGAAGCGTTCGATCGCCACCTGGCTGGCCGCCTGCCGGGTCAGGCCCTGGGCCTGCGCTCCGGCGACCAGCAGATCGAGGTGCTGACCGAGCTCGCGCAACTCCTCGGCCCGCCGTGCGGCGGGCATCCCGCGCAGTCTGGTGGCGACGGACGCGAGAAACGCGTCGATCGCCGGGTCACGGTAGTCCTGCTCGGTCACGCCTGACCTCCAACGAATCCATGGCACTGTCCGTGCCGACCCACTGAAGGTACATCGACTTTAGAGGTATGTACAGTCGTCAGGCCTGGTTCAGTGGTACCTCCAGGGTTGAGGTACCTTCAGAGAAGGGTCCCGACCAGGAATGAGGTGAGCCAGCCGTGAACAAGGCGCTCGGCCGGGACGAGGTGCGCACCCTCGTCCTGCACGTCCTGATGCGGGAGGCCAACCACGGCTACGCCATCGCCCGGGCGGTGGAACACGACAGCGGCGAAGCCCTGCGCCTCGGCGAGGGCACGCTGTACCCGGTGCTGCGATCCCTGGAGAGCGACGGGTTCGTGGTGAGCGAATGGCAGACCCTCGACGCGGGCCCGGCCCGCAAGGTGTACCGGATCACCGCCGCCGGCCGGGCCGAGGGCAGCCGGCGGGTCGAGGAATGGCGCAGCCGGGTCCGGGCGATCGGCGCCGTGCTGGGACTGGACGGCCTGCGGCTGGGCGCCGCGGGCTAGAAGTCCCCGCCACCGCCGAAGTCGCCACCACCGAAGTCCCCGCCACCACCGAAGTCGCCACCACCGAAGTCGCCACCGCCGAAGTCCCCGCCGCCGACGTCGCCGCCGGCCGTGTCGAAGTCGCCGCCACCGGTGTCCGCGCCGTCGGCGAAGCCCTCCTGGTAGCCGTCGGCGTATCCGACGCCGGGGTCGCCGAACCCGGGCGACAGCAGCGCGTCGAAAATCAACATCCCGCCGAGGACGCCGACGCCGGCACCCACCGCGGTACGCCACACCGGCTGCGAGTACCAGCCGGACGGCACCGGGCGACCCTGCACCCGCCCGCCGGGGTAGTAGTACGGGGTGTCGGCTCCCGGCTGCGGTCCCGCCTTGAACGCCTGCCCCTGCACGTTCACCTCACGTTCCTTGGTCAGCGCGCCGGCGCCCTGGGCGGCCGCCAGTGGGGGCACCTCGGGGCCGGGGTCGATCCCCATCGCGGTCCGGGCGGCCCGCACGTACGCCAGCCCCTCCAGTGCCGTCTCCCGGGCCAGGGCGAACTGCTGGGGGGTGCGGGCCTGCTCCAACTGGCTGCCGGCGGCGTTGTAGCGCTCACCGGCGTCGACCAGCGCCTGGCGGACCGCCGGGTCGTCGCCGTGCAGGTTCATCACCTGCCCACCGAGGCGCTCGTACCAGCGCTGGGCCTCGGCCCGGGCGTCGGCCAACTCGCGCTGCTGACGGGCGTTGCTGGCCCGGCGGGAGACGACGACGAAGCCGATCAGGAGCGCGACCAGCACGCCAACCAGAATCCATTCCATGTTTTCGACGGTACCCAGCCGTGTCGCTTCGTACCCCGGTCGTGCCCCTCTGGCAGGCTCGGACGGTGACCCTCGCGACGGTGGCCGTCATAGTCGTCTGCCTGGCGGCCGGCGCGGCCGTGGGCTGGCTGGCCGCCACGGCGCGCAGCGGTGTGCAGATCGCCCGGCTGGAGGCCACCCTGCAGGCCACCCGGGACGGTGAGGGACGCCTTGAGCAGTCCATGCGGGCGCTGTCCTACGAGGCCACCGCCCAGTCCCAGGAGGCGGTGGCCCGGGCGGTGGCCCCGCTGCACGACACCCTGCGCCGTTACGAGCACCGGGTCACCGAGTTGGAGCGCGACCGGGTCGACGCCTACGCCGAGCTGCGCGAACAGGTCCGGTCGATGGGGGCGGTCTCCAGCGAGCTGCGCACCGAGACCAAGCAGCTGGTCGCCGCGCTGCGCGCGCCGCAGGTACGCGGCCGGTGGGGCGAGCACCAGCTGCGGCGCATCGTCGAGGCGGCCGGGATGCTGGCCCACTGTGATTTCGCCGAGCAGGTCACCGCCGCGACAGAGCACCAGGTGGTACGCCCCGACCTGGTCGTCAAGCTCCACGGTGGGCGGTCAGTCGTGGTGGACGCGAAGGCGCCGTTCGACGCCTACCTGACGGCGATGGAGGCGCGCGACGAGCGGGGGCGCGACGGGCACCTGGACCGGCACGCCAAGCACCTGCGCGGCCACGTCGACGCCCTGGCCGCGAAGAACTACTGGGCGGCGTTCGACCAGACACCGGAGTTCGTGGTGCTGTTCATCCCGGCCGACCCGTTTCTCGACGCCGCCCTGCAACGCGACCCGACCCTGCTGGAGCACGCGTTCAGCCGCGACATCGTGCTGGCCACCCCGGCGACGCTGGTGGCGCTGCTGCGCACGGTGGCGTACTCCTGGCGGCAGGAGGCCCTGGCGGCCAACGCGATGGCGGTGCACACCCTGGCCCGCGAGCTGTACGGCCGGCTGTCCACCCTCGGCGACCACGTCGGCAAGCTGGGCAACGCGCTGGGCGGGGCGGTCACCTCGTACAACCGGGCGGTCGGCTCGCTGGAGTCACGG